>CALKDE010000241.1 GCA_938082955.1 uncultured Pseudomonadales bacterium | reverse complement strand
GTTGATAACCAACTACCGATTGAAGGCGCTGGACAAACTCAAGCTCGACTACGAATCCATTCGTGCTATAAATCCCCGTATTATCTACGCCCTAGCTACTGGCTTCGGCGAAGAAGGCGAGGAGGCGCACAAGCCTGGTTACGATACCGTCTCCTATTGGTCGCGATCAGGTATTGAACACCAGGTTTTTCCTTATGAAGGTTGGCTTGCGCAATTTCCGTATGGCTCCGGCGATCATCCCAGCGGCATGGCGCTGTTCGGCTCCATAATGACCGGTCTTTATCAGCGCGAAAAAACCGGCGAGGGTTGCAAGGTATCGACATCGTTGTTGGCTAACGGGGCCTGGTCAAATGCGGTCATGCTGCAAGCGCAACTCGCAGGTGCCGAGTTTAGAGAAAAACGCCCTCGCGAGAATGCTTATAATTTTATCTCTCTGCATTATCCAACTAGCGACGATCGTTTGCTGAAGATGAGCATGGTAAATACAGCGAAAGATTGGGGTCCCTTCTGCAATGCTATTGATAGAAATGATTTGCCCGAGGACACTCGTTTTTGTGACAACGATGCCCGCATTGCCAATATGCCAACGCTTATTAGAGAGATTTCCGAGACAATACGGAAGCAGCCGATTGCGCATTGGCTGCAGAAGTTGGAGCAGGCGGATGTGCCACACACTGTCGTGTCCAACTACGAAGAGGCTGCAAACGATAAGCAAAAAGAAGCGAACGATATTATTGTTCCATTGGATCATCCCGAGCACGGATTGATGCGAACTGTTAACAGCCCATTTAAAGTAAGTGGCGCTGACAAACTACCCGCCAAGGCTGCGCCCAAACTAGGCGAGCATACCGAAGAAGTGCTTAAACGCTTTGGCTTCAATGACGAAGAGATAGCTGGCCTGACAGACGACTAAATATGAGTGAAGCAAGCGAGAATAATCCTGCAGTAGTCAGGCAGAAACTAAACCACGATACCGCCAAAATAAAATGGGCCGCCTTACACGAGCATCAACAGAACGAGTGTGTGATTGCGGTGTCTGTCGATCTGGATTTGATCGATGTGGCCTGTGAATTTACGTTCGATAATCACAATCAGGTAAAAGCCTGGTTGGAACAAGGGCAGATTAACAAGGTGAGCGACAAGCAGGCGCAGCAGTGGAACACACAAGAGCGCGAATTATGGGCAGTGGTCGTAGCTCCCTGGGTGTTAGTGCAAGAACAAAAGCCAGGAATGAATTAGCAGACACAGCGACCGCTTGCAAGTGCCCTATGGTCTGAGCGGCGGCGAGCCCACCGATGCGTTCAAGCTCATCAACTACCACTTTTGAATCTAGAAGCAACTGATATCGCGACATGTAACGGTTGAAGTGACTTGTTTTTTGGTTCTGCTAACTTTCTATTTATGGGGCATCAAGCAGGCTAGCAAGATGATTACGCTCAAACACTAAGAGGATGCAGACGCGCTTTTGGCTGCCGCTGAAGATCCAAACTCATCGGCAGCACCCATCAGCTAAGGCGCCAAACCGAGATAGATTCGCCAAGTGGCTCAATTAACTGGCCTGTTTTATTGCCGCCATTCTAGGTAAACTGTGAAGAGATCATTGAGCTAAAAAGGTAGTAAAGAATGGCTTCTCCAGTAGCTTTGCAAAACGATAAGCACCGTAACCTAAAAATTACCGAATCCGGCGACTATGCGCGCTATAAAAATCAGCACCTGATTCCTATCATCTCGCAGGACTTCTTCACTTTATGTGCAGAATTCCCGGTGGTCTTCGTCAAAGATGGCAGCGGCGAGCAGTTCGTTCCTGTCGCTATGATGGGCTTGAGAGAGGGGCATAATCTCTACTGTCAAACCGAGGAATGGAAGGCGCAAGTGGTACCAGTAAGGTTTAACAATGCGCCATTTTCGATGGTGCGAGTAGATGCAAAAGGCGATCAGCTCGCGGTACTCGTCGATGAAGATAGCCCGATGTTGAGTGAGACACAAGGCACGCCTTTGTTCAAAGAAGACGGAACAAAGTCTGAATACTTAGAACAGAAAATGGAACGTCTGCTCAATATTGCGGAGCAGACTGTGCAAACTGAAGGCATCTGTAAGCTATTCAAAGAGAAGGATCTGCTTGCAACACAGCAAGTGCAGCTGCAGCATCGCCAAGATGCTCCGGCCTATAACATCGGAGGTGTGTATACAATCGATGAGAAGAAGCTGAATGCATTGTCTGATGAAGATTACTTGGACCTGCGCAAAAAAGGAATAATCCCCATGATTTATGCGCATCTGAGTTCACTGCAGCAGCTTAGAAGAATTTCTGAGATGCAGTACAACGCGGATAAGGCGGCTGAGGCTAGCGCCTAGAATTATAGATGCAAAAAAGTCCAATCACTCAAAAGTGCTTGGGCTTTTTCTATGCGCTTCAATAACCAATTCTGGCGGCGTTACAGTTAGCTTCTCAGAAGGACTAGCTTAGAAATCGATTTTTGTTCCGATATAGAAGAACGTAGATTGCTCATCGATAAGGTTCTTTGCGTCGAGAAAGATCAAACCACTATCGAGGCGTATGTTGCCGGGCACCACACTCCATCGCACTCTCAGCTCTAAATGCTGACCCATATAGTCGCCGCTATTACCGGTTATATCGCGTTGACCCGTTCTGCCCCAACTGTCCTTATCTTCGGCAAGCCAGAAATGGCGATAGTCCGCCATCAATGCCACATTCGCCCATGGGGTGGCAGTCAAGCGGATGCCTGGCGTAATAATATTGCTGCGACTAATAGGAGCGTACAAAGAAACTGGACCAAACTCAAAGGCAGACACACCGAGGATTGTATCGAATCGACCGCTGTCATTATCTAATGGGCTCTCGTCACCGCTGGCATAATTAAATTCGAATATGGCTCGTAGCCTGGACGGCGTATCGAAGCTGTAGGCCAGCTCCACCCGTTGGTAGAAGGCCTGATGATCGAGATCTACGGTATCAAGTGGGTTGCTCGAGGCTCTGCGTTCACCTGTCTGAAAAATCGACTCCCAATTTATGTCCCACTCGTTGACCGCTGCCGATGAGCGGGCGCGAAAGCCAAAAGTGTGGAGGTCACGATTGCTAGTTTGCAGCTTCCTAGTGTCTTTTTCTTTAAGCGCTAGGTAATAAGTCTCTAGATTTAAGTCGACGTTTAAAAGAGAGGTTAGCAGGTTGGGCAAGTTAACAAACACGCCATGAATCCGCAGCGCTTCACTAGACTTGTCACCACGGTGCTCATTGTCGAGCAAGCTCAATCTATCTCGAGGCGTTCGCCGTATGGGCTGAGCCGACAAGAATTTAAATTCGTTGCCATTTGCCTGTTTGTGACTGAAGGAGATGCCATCAAGTGTATTAATAGTATTGCGGTATCGGTTTCTAGCAATCAGAGTACGGCTGCCCCAATCCTGCGTGAAACGACCTACTCGAACCTCGCTAGAGTTGTCGGTGCCAAATTTGTAGGCGACATTTGCCTGTAGTAAATCGAGCGTGCTCACTTGTGAGGTGGTAAGCCGCGTGTCTCTATCGGCTTGACCCTGTCTAGCATCCATCAGCTCGACCTGAGCGCTAAAGCCGTCTTGTTTGTATTGGGCATCCAGAGTCGTACGTAGAAAGAAGGCGCCATCATTTGGGCTGGCGCCAACAAAGACGTTGCCATCGTAATGCTCGAAGCGAGATTGATGCTCGCCACTTAGCGTGAAGCCGTCATCTAGCCCGAGTGCATCAGATAGGGTCCAGGGGCCATCGGCGGCAAGCAGGGAATTGCTGATTAATAGGGTTGTAGAGAGGACTAAGAAATTTTTGGTCGGGCCGGTTGCTTTTGAGAACATATTATTGTCATTTTTTAGTGAGTAGGGCGCTGGCGTTGCCAATGCTACACCAGTCCTAGGCTGAGTTCACTTCTCAATCGGATGTCAGTGAATAGCTAAATCTGAAGATTGAGACGGGCACGCTAGCCCATGAAATAACGCATAGCCATGCCGATAATGAGGACAGCCATTAATGCGGGCATGTAGCGAGTCATCTTTCCCAGTTCCTCATCGGACTTCTCCGTGCTGTGTTTTTCAATCAATGGAAGGCCGACGGCTAGTACCAAAAAGAGAATAGCGAGTATCGATAGTAAGACTGTCATTGAGTAGCGCCTAGAGTATCAGGGTAAGTAGCTTAAAGGGGGCACAGGACTTTAATGTTAATCCCTGCGTCCCCGTTAAGCTACTGACCTTTAACGCTCAAACTAGTTGCGGCGAGTCATTTCCCAGGGGACCTCGGTACCCATAGCGCTTGCGCTGCCGTTAACGCTATCGCCCTCGACTGTGGCCGACATAGCGTAAACCATCGGCGAGCCGTCGCGGTCAAGACGGAAGGAGATCTCGTCGCCGTCGGCCACGCCGCCTTCGATCGGCCAGATGCGGCCGTCACCCAGATCAAAGGAACCGGTCAGCGTCTCGCCGTCAGCTGCCATAATAACCGTGGCGGTAAGTGCGCCAAATGGACTGCTCATGGTGAAATCCCAGCTTCCATCCACCGGGGACGAGCTCGGGTTAGCTGCGCAGGATGAAAGCACTGTAAGTAGCGTTAAAACGAGAAGGGGCGGATAAAAATTTCTGTTCATGGGGTTCTCCACGGTGAACTAATATTGTTGTTTTACAGCTTCGTATCGAGGATCGATACTTTTCCAACGCTGGAATCGGTGAATCGGATCAGCCCCTATATCTGGCCTCTAGCGTGCTGCGGCTTCCTGCCCAGCTGATGCAAAAGGATTAGGGCGCTTGAAGCTAGTTTCTACACAACCTAGCAAGCACAATAGATCTGGTTTCCCTATATGGCCGTTTACTAGACAAAGTCATCTGTGCTGCCAGGCGTCTAAACCAGCGCCGGTGCCTACAATGAGTTATCGGTGCTAAGCTTTACCGCTTCAGCTGAAAATCGTAAGATAGGTGGTTATGTCTACTCTTTCCGTAAACCTTGCCGTCAGCGCCCGTATTCCAACCGAGTACGGCGAATTCGAACTCGCCTATTACAACAATACTCAAGATGACAAGGAGCATCTCGCCTTCTGTATGGGAGATCTCAGCGGGGGAGAGAATATTCTGGTTCGACTGCACTCTGAATGCCTCACCGGCGATATCTTTGGTTCCCTTAGGTGTGACTGCGGCGAGCAGCTGGACCGGTCGATGCAACTCATTGCTGAGGAGGGTCAGGGATTGATTGTTTATCTGCGCCAAGAAGGTCGGGGTATTGGCTTGCAGCAAAAAATTCACGCCTACAACCTGCAGGATGCGGGTCACGACACTGTCGATGCCAACCTACTGCTGGGGCACCAGGCCGATGAGCGCGACTACACGGTGGCCGTCCGTATTCTGGAAGACATCGGCATTAAGTCGGTCCGGCTTATCACGAATAACCCACTAAAAATCAGTTCACTGGAAGAGGCGGGGATTAAGGTAAGCGAGCGCGTTGAGCTAGAGAATTTCGTCAATCCGGAAAATTCTCAGTATCTGGCGACCAAGGCCCAGCGCATGAATCATTTGCTGCGTATGGCAAATACGCCCCCTGACAACTGATAGTGACTTCCCCAACTATCAATCAGCAGATCGAAAAGTGGCTGTGCTCACGAGTCTCGTCTTTTCAAACCAGCAACAGGCCCTTTATTACGCTTTGCTATGCGCAAAGTTGGGACGGCAGTATTACGACCCGCTCTGGAGAATCATTGAGTTTCAGCGGAGAGGAATCCACGCAACTGACTCACCAATTGCGCAGCCTGCACGACGGCATTTTGGTTGGCATTGGGACCGTGCTAAGTGATGATCCGCAACTTACTGTCAGGCAGTGGTCCGGATCGAACCCTCAGCCAATCGTATTGGACAGTAGTTTACGCACGCCGCGTGCTGCAAAAATTTGTCATCACCCTGATAAACAATGTTGGATTTTAACAGTAAGCCCTGGCGTCGAATCTCATGGTGAGCAGGTTGATATTTTGGCCGTGGATAGCGCGAACGTAGATCAACAACAGGTGCCGTTAGAGGCCGCAATGAGCCTGCTCAAGGAGCGGGGAATCAAAAGCCTAATGGTGGAAGGCGGAGCCACTGTTATAACGGCCTTTCTGAAAGCGCGCCTGGCCGATGCTCTGGTATTGACCGTGGCCCCGCGGATTGTCGGTGGCTACAAGGCAGTTGGCGATTTGCAGGCCGAGGGCTGTGATGATCAGCTGAGAATTCACCCGCTACACTGCGCGTCTGCAGGTAGCGATCTTATCGTGTGGGGAGATTTTCAATACGGTGGGACCGACCGGTGAAAGCGCAGCAACTCTATTTCATAGAGCCTCATCAGGTCGAAATCCGCGAACAACAACTGCCGCCTTTGCAGCCCGATCAAGTGCTGGTCAAGAGCCTGTATTCGGCTATCAGTGCAGGTACCGAGATGCTGGTCTATCGCGGCCAGCTTCCCGTTGCTATGTCTCTCGACAAAAGTCCAACGGCTTCCCAAGCGCAGACAATTAACTATCCCACGCAATATGGCTATGCCTGTGTCGGCCGCATAGTCGAGGTTGGTCAGGGCGTGGGAGCCGACTGGGTCGGTAAAGTGGTCTTCTCGTTTCAACCTCATGCAAGTCACTACGTAGGTGCTTTGGATGAAATTATTCCTTTGCCCGAGGGAGTAGATCCAAAAGATGCTGTGTTTCTGGCTAATATGGAAACAGCCGTGAATTTGGTGCACGATGGCAATCCGCGCCTCGGTGAGCGTGTGGTAGTGCTGGGCCAAGGCATCGTCGGGCTGTTGGTGTCCAGTGTCCTGGCCAAATTTCCTCTTGCTGACCTCTATGCTGTGGAATCAATCGACGGCCGCCGGACATTGGCAGCCCAGGCAGGAGTGCAGGCGACGTTCAGTCCCCAAGCGGAGAGCGAAATTAGCGCCCTTCAGGAGAAGCTAGAGCTTAATGAGGTTTGCGGTGGCGCCGATGTGGTATACGAACTAACCGGCTCTCCGGCAGCGTTGAATTTGGCAGTAGACCTAAGCGCTTACTCTGGGCGCATTGTCGTTGGCAGTTGGTATGGTACGAAGAGTGCCAAGATTAATCTGGGCGAGAGATTTCATCGTAACCGCATGACAATCGTTAGCAGTCAGGTCAGCACCATAGCTCCTGAGTTAAGTGGTCGATGGGACAAAGCGAGGCGCTTCTGTGTGGCATGGGACATGATTAAAAAGTGCCACCCCGCACAGTTTATTAGCCATAGCCTAGATTTCGCTAAAGCGGGTGAAGCCTACCGGTTGCTGGACAATTCACCACAAGACACAACTCAGATAATTTTCGATTATCAAGACTAGCGTCAGGTAATCAGTGCTTTGATTAGAGGTTTACAGAATGTACACAGTTTCAGTAAGACGTGACCTGATCGCCAGGCATTATCTCATCGGCGGTGACTGGGGTGCCGAGAACGACCCCCATTCCCATCCTTACGTCATTGAAGTTCGGCTTGAAGCCGCTGAATTAGATCAGCACGGCTATCTTGTAGATATCGTGAAAATTGAGGAAGAACTGCAGGCTGTCGTCGATTATTTTGGTGAGAGCATGCTCAATGACCTGCCTGAGTTCGAGGGGCTCAACCCGAG
>CALKDE010000240.1 GCA_938082955.1 uncultured Pseudomonadales bacterium | reverse complement strand
TGCGACACCGAAGTGGTAACTTCCAGCGCTCAAAGTATGAGCAGTGGTTATTGCTGTTTTAGTAAGATCGGTGATACTCTCAATAAGGTCTAGCCCTTGAGAACTTGCTGTTGCTCCACCGTGAATGTTGTCAAGTTTAGTTTGAAGACCAGCTGCGTCAGTGAAATGGCCGCCAGCAGTCGCGTCGCAGACATATACTTCGTAAGAAGCTATGTCAGAGGTGACGGTCGGGTTAGTAGTCCAGGATACATTTATATTTGCCATGCCTATATTATTTTGTTTTTTGAACTAATCCTCAACCGGTTGCGGGTTTCTTAATCCTGAACATTTCAGGATGTGAAACCTTACGGTTTTTTACTTCGATCTTAAGAACTTTTTCCGCAAGAGCCATCGGCGATAATGCTTCAAGTGCGTTAACGACTGCCTTGATCTGTAAAGTCTCCTCGGCGGTAGTGTCTCGATCGAGCATCTTGGCGAGGTATCTCGCTCTTTCTTTTTGAAAGCGTTTTTCAAGGTGGATAAAAGATTCATCAGTTGTTAATTTTTTGATGTCTGCGAGCTGGTCAAATATTACTAGGTCGGTCATATAACATTTCCTTCGTGGTCGTACATCACACCATTCCAAAGGATGCCTGAGTTATACGGGTCTTCAGCATAGCCTGGGTGAGCTATACCGTTAACTGGATCCCACCTTTTAGAAAAATCTTTAGGGTCCGTATCGGCATCCGCAAGAGGTAGATTAGGGAGGTATGCGGTCATGGTGTGCCCACCCGCAATTGACGGATTGGCGTTGTCATACCCAAAAGCCGGGTCTTGTATGGGAATTGATATTGGCATTAAGGAGTAGTTCACCCCAGCTAGCGAAGCCCGGTGGCCTGCTTCCCATGCCGAAGTGTAAAGCGGAAAATAACCAGAGTGGGCAAATGGGAAGTGCGTCACATTGTAATTTTCATCAAAATATGGAACAGGAGTTCTCATAAAAAGAATAACCATGTACGGCCACCCGGGGATAATGCCGCGTAAATCGCGGGCATATAATTCTGTAATAGGCACCCGTGTACCGTAGCCGTAGCCGCTAGTCGGCAGAGCCCCAAATATAACGTTTCTTACCGCGGCTTGATCGGCAATCGGTGAAGTTATCCCTGTTGTAGTTATTATTTCACCGCCCTGAAACTGAGCATCGACAACCAGATTATTTGTGTTTGGAGCCCAGTCGGGGTTGTTCCATCCAGAACTTGGCCGGGCCGCATACTCGTAGCTGTACTGTATACTGAACACCCCTGAATCGGATTTAAGTTTGAGTAGTGTTTTTGTAGGGTCTACTGGATAAACCTCTAGCTCATCAGCTACTCCGTCGCCATCTGTATCGGTAGCAAATAGCGATGCACATGTAGAGACTCCCTTATTAACCGCCGGATTTCTGTATTTCCTAAGAAGAACATCGGGGGAGCCGTCAGCATTCGTGTCGCAATATAATGTCTTAACCGAGGCTCCAGATTTTAGGTCTTTCTCAAATTGTTTTTCAGCAACAGAATACTTCGCCGAATTCCTAGTGATATCAGTTCGGCGAGGTGGCTTCGCGGGGTTAGCCGCTTTGTGATGTGCGTATTTCAGTCCTAGAAAATAGCTACGGGATTATCTCCAGTGAAAAGACCGTCCATCCAATCAATTTTAGCACTGTCTAGACTACTAGTGACATCCGCGGTAATTAACTCATTGGTGGCTGGATTGGTGTCCAATGTGACAAAGTTTATACCAGTCGCACCGCCATCTGTGCTGTAGAATGGTACTAATCCGCAATACACTCTGTAGTTGGTAGAAACTGGAATATCAGCCGCTTCATCTATCCAGAATGCAACGCTTGAAGGCGCACCCGCGTTTGTAGAAGCTACATCAAATGTGTGATTCCCTTTATCCGTAATAGGTGTGTAAGATATAACTCCACTCACTTTACTGATGTAAGAGAGTCTAAGGCTAGTGCCTCCGACAAAAGAAAAACTCCACTCGTATGTCACTTCAGCTGCTTTAGGGGCCGAACCGGCAGAGCCTGCTCGATTTGTTTTCTGAACAACTCCCGTTACTCCGTCATAACTGGTTCCGAGTGCTGATCCAAATTTTGGATGGAAATGTCCGAGCTGGCGCTCAACGGTTGTTTGATTCGCTATCTTGCGAATATCTAACGCGCGTTTTTGCTCAGCTCGTATTGGTTTAATGCTCTCTTTTGAGTGTACATACTTTTTCATAAATAATTATCCTTGGTATTGGTTCATGCCTTGTGGGTTACTATTACCCATACCAGCAGTTGCTGCCTGAACGCCATCGGTTGGTTGTGGGCTCTCGCCTCCTCCCTGTGCCGCATTATCCCCCAGCATCTTAGCAATCTCAGCTTCTGTCTTCGGATCGGCCGGAGCTTCGGGAGGAAGTAATTCATCAGTCTTTTCAAATCCCATCGCATCAAGAATACGCTTGAGCATAGGACGGATGAATGGACGCATCTCTGGAGGAGATTGGAAATATCTGTCCTGAGTCTGTAATGCTAAATTTGCTTTCTCTATAGCCCTTTGGCCTTGGTCC
>CALKDE010000239.1 GCA_938082955.1 uncultured Pseudomonadales bacterium | reverse complement strand
CTTCAAGGGGCGAATTGCGGTGATATTACCGGGCGTTCGTCCCAGCATGCGCTTCGCATCGGAACCCACCGCCGTAACAGTCTTTTGACCATTGTGCGTGCGGATAGCGACCACTGAAGGCTCGTTCAAAACAATGCCCTCTTCGCGCACATAAATCAGTGTATTGGCCGTGCCTAAATCAATAGACAGGTCATTGGAGAACATTCCCCTTATTTTTTTGAACATGGTTTTACTAAGACCTCAATTTAAAGATTCCATTTCTGGCATGCATTCTTATTTAAGCGGCAATTCTGCCCAATGATTTAGCGATTGCTCGCTTTTATTTCATGCTTGGAACGAATTAGTGTGTACCGGCAATCTTTCTCGTCCCATTCAGGACTGAGATGTGACACTGGCGGGAATCTCCTCGAGTAATTTACCGGCTTCTCTTTTTGGGAACATCGGTAAAATTCAAGTATAATCTCGCCTCTTACGCGAATAGCAGGCACTCTAGCAACGGCTAGGGCTTTGAGCAAGCGGCAGGCGGCAAATACTTAAGCCTCCGCTAATACTGCAAGTAATTCACTCCCGACACGAAAAATTCGGAGAATATTGATGGCTTTGGACAAGACAGAAGTAGAAAAAATTGCCCATTTGGCACGATTACATATTAGCGAATCTGAAACCCACGAGGTGACGACTCGAATTACTGATATTCTGGCGCTTATCGATCAGATGCAATCGGTAGATACAGACGCGGTCGAACCACTGGCCCACCCTCTTGATTTAGTGCAGCGTCTACGTGCCGACAAGATCACCGAAGAGAATCAGCGCGACAAACTCCAGCAGCTGGCCCCCGCGAGCGAAGACGGTTTATATCTGGTACCAAAAGTACTCGATTAAGCCTGCTTTCTGACTCTCACAACAAGCAAATTAATAACGCAATCACGACAAATGGAATTCGCAAATGATTAATAGTACTGTCGCCGAAATTTCCGCCGCTCTCGCTGCGGGCGACATCTCCAGTGTTGAAATTACGCAGGCTTATTTGGACCGCATCGCCACTCTCAACGGTGAGCTCAATGCCTTCATTACTGTGTGTGAAGATTCTGCTTTGCTAGCGGCAAAAGCTGCAGACGAAGCGCGCGCAAATGGCCTTGATAGCCCGTTACTCGGAATTCCGTTAGCCCATAAGGATATATTTTGTACCAAGGATATTCTGACCACCTGCGGCTCGCGCATGCTTCACAACTTTGTCTCACCCTACAATGCAACCGTCGTGGAACGCTTCAATGATGCCGGTACCGTACTGTTAGGCAAAACCAACATGGATGAGTTCGCGATGGGCTCCTCCAATGAGACTAGCTTCTTTGGTGACGTAAAGAATCCTTGGAATACCGAATATGTGCCAGGTGGCTCCTCCGGTGGATCGGCGGCAGCAGTCGCAGCCGACCTTTGCGCCATGGCGACAGGCACCGACACCGGTGGATCTATCCGACAGCCCGCTGCATTCTGCGGTGTAACCGGGATGAAGCCGAGTTACGGCCGTGTGTCTCGCTGGGGAATGATCGCTTTCGCCTCTAGTCTTGATCAGGCCGGCCCGCTAGCGAAGAGCGCCGAAGATGCCGCCCTAATGCTGAATGTTATGTCGGGCTTGGACAAAAAAGACTCCACTAGCATAGATAGACCCGTCGAAGATTTCACCGCTTCTCTCAATCAACCCTTAAAGGGAATACGCATCGGCGTTCCAAAGCAGCATTTTGCAGAAGGCTTGAGCCGCGAAGTCGAACAAGCTGTTAGCGCTGCACTCACCGAATACGAGAAGCTTGGTGCAATAATCAAAGAGGTGGATCTAACCAATAGCCATCTCTCTGTTTCTGCCTATTATGTTGTTGCCCCAGCAGAAGCATCGGCCAACCTCTCACGCTTCGACGGCGTGCGTTACGGTTATCGCTGCGAAGATCCCGTCAATCTTGAAGACATGTACAAGAGAACACGCAGCGAAGGCTTCGGTGAAGAAGTGAAGCGTCGCATCATGATCGGCACCTATGCCCTATCGGCTGGTTTTTATGAAGCCTATTACCGTAAGGCACAAAAGATTCGTCGCCTGATCAAGGACGATTTCGATAGAGCCTTTACAGAGGTCGACGTAATTATTGGGCCGACTTCGCCACATACCGCATTCAAACTAGGATCCAAAAGCGACCCGGTTTCGATGTACCTCGAAGACATCTATACCATCGCTGTTAATCTCGCCGGACTACCTGCCGCGTCTATTCCAGTGGGCATAGCCAATGGCCTGCCTATGGGAATGCAGATAATCGGCAAATACTTTGATGAGGCGAAGATCCTTAATGTGGCTCATCAGTTTCAACAGCATACCGATTGGCACAAACAGAAATCTCCAGCGATAACAGCTGCTAACGGAGAGTCCTAATCATGGAATGGGAAACAGTCATAGGCTTAGAAGTTCACGTCTCTTTGTCCACGAAGTCGAAGTTATTCTCGGGAAGTTCTACCAAATTCGGTGCGCAGCCTAACACTCAGGCAAGTATTTTCGACTGTGCCTTACCCGGCACACTACCCGTATTCAACGAAGAAGCGCTTAGAATGGCCGTTCGTTTTGGCGTTGCGATAGGCGCCGAGATCGGTAAGCGATCGGTCTTTGATCGCAAGAACTACTTCTATCCCGATTTACCCAAAGGGTACCAAGTAACCCAATTGGATTTTCCAACTGTGGGCAAGGGCGCCTTAACCGTCACTCTCGCCGACGGTAGAGAGAAGGTTATCGGTGTTACACGCGCGCACATTGAGGAGAACGCAGGCAAATCGCTGCATGAAGAATTCAGCGGCATGTCTGGAATCGATCTGAACCGCGCCGGAGAACCTCTGTTGGAAATTGTTTCTGAACCAGAGATCACCTGCGCAGAAGAAGCGGTCGCCTACTTGAAGAAGCTACACACAATCATTCGTTATCTGGATATCTCTGACGCGATCATGGCGCAAGGATCAATGCGCTGTGATGTTAACGTCTCGATACGGCCCAAGGGAGCCACTGAGCTTGGGACGCGCGCGGAGATCAAAAACATCAACTCGTTCCGCTTCGTAGAGAAAGCAATCCACTCCGAGGTAGCGCGTCAGCAGGAAATTCTTGAAGACGGCGGCAGGATCATTCAGGAAACTCGACGCTACAACGCTGATAAAGACGAGACAAGTTCTATGCGCAGCAAGGAAGTAGCAAATGACTACCGCTACTTTCCCGAACCGGACTTACTTCCCGTTGTTATCGATGATGAATACATCGCAGCCGTAACAGCGCAGCTCCCAGAACTGCCTGATGCAAGAAAGGCACGCTTTATCGAAGGTTATTCATTGAGCAATTACGATGCCGGCGTCCTAGTGAGTAGCCGAGAGTTGGCGGAGTACTATGAAATTGTGGCCACATCCAGCGGTGATTCGAAACTCGCCGCAAACTGGGTCAGCCAAGACCTCTTAGGCTTGCTCAATAAGAACAACTGGGAGATTGCAGATTCACCCATTCAGGCTGAGCGCCTAGCGACTCTGATCGCGCGCATCAAGGACAACACAATCTCAGGCAAGATCGCCAAGACCGTGTTCGAATCCATGATCAGTGATGAATCTGATGTCGATGCAATCATCGAGTCGAAGGGCTTAAAGCAAGTTACCGA
>CALKDE010000238.1 GCA_938082955.1 uncultured Pseudomonadales bacterium | reverse complement strand
GTTTGCTTGCTCCGGTGAGGAAGCAGACTCGGGTGTCATGGCTGTTATGTGTAGATGTGTTCATAGCAGTGTGTTGCCAGTTTAATTCGTTGCTTCTAAGGCGTTGAGTCGGGTCAGGATGTCACTCAATAAGCTGAGTCGGCTTTGCTGCACAAACTCTTGCGGGTTTTTGGGTTTTTCCTCTTTGAGCAAAGCGCCCAAGTCCAGCTGTGATAACTCGTTAAGTATCGTTGTTAGATACGCATTCTGCGGATAGTCGCGTTCTTCGAGTCCTGTTCTGCCTCTGGCATCCGCCTCGCAGGCGAGTAGAAATTTCTGCACGCGCTCAGGCCGACGGAACCCATCGAGTGCCTCTATCAATTTCAGCAGTGTAGCCGGACGCAGTTCTTTAATGCGATGCATTTTGGTGTGATGCTCGCATACGAGGGCGGCGAGTTTCGCAAACTCATTCGGCACATGTAGACGCTTGCTGATATCCGCCTGCAGGGGTAGGCCAAGAGTCTCATGGGCATGGTGGCTGGGCCAATTGGCTTTGTCTGTGACACCTTTACCTACGTCGTGTACAAGGGTTGCATAGCGAATCACAGGGTCGTCAGTTAGCTTGACTGCCTGTTGTAGACTAAGCAGTGTGTGCAAGCCTGTGTCCACCTCTGGATGGTACTTGACCGGTTGTGGCACGCCGAACAGTCGATCCACTTCCGGTAGGATCGACTTGAGTGCGCCACAGTCCCGCAGAACAGCAATGAACACATCCGGTGCTGGACCGCCCATGGTTTGTTCAATTTCCTGCCAGACTCTTTCGCGAACGAGGGCTTCGATTTCGCCGCTCTGGACGATGTTGCTCATTAGCTTTAGCGTTTCCGATGCGACAGTAAAGCCGAGCCTCGCGAAACGTGCTGCGAATTTGGCGACTCTCAGAACCCGCAGTGGGTCTTCGGCGAACGCAGGGGAGACGTGGCGCAGTACCTTATCTTTAATGTCTCGACGCCCGTTATAGGGGTCGATAAGTTGGCCATCGCTTGATTCGGCGATGGCGTTGATGGTGAGGTCTCTGCGCAGTAGGTCTTGCTCCAGCGTGACAAATTCAGACGCATCGAACTCGAAGCCAAGATACCCCACACCAACCTTTTTCTCCGTTCGTGCTAGCGCATATTCCTGCTTAGTTTTCGGATGAAGAAAAACAGGAAAGTCTTTGCCGACTTGCAAATAGCCTTGCTCTTTCATCAACTTAGCATTGCTGCCGACGACGACCCAGTCCTTATCCCGAACGGGAAGGTCTAAGAGGCTATCGCGGACTGCGCCACCGACTAGATATATTTCCATTGTCATTTTGAATCTACGTTTTATTTAACTCTGGCTTAACTTTGGCTTAACTGGGGATGGAGTATAGCTGCTGATCTTCGAGTCGCATTAAAGTGAGTTCGCGACCCCAGGCATACCCAGTATCCAACGCAAAAACATGTTTCTTGCCAGTATAGCCTTCGAGTGCCGCCCAGTGTCCAAATACAATGGTTGTCTGTGGTGTCATCGTCTCGTATTCGAACCAGGGCTTAAACCCCTGTGGAGCTGAGGCAAGGCCTCCTTTTACTGTGAGTTGCATAGTGCCGATCTCGTCGCAGAAGCGAACCCGTGTAAGGTAATTGGTGATCACGCGTAAGCGGTCTAGATCCTCTAATTGGTCGTGCCAGCGAGTAGGCGTGTTGCCATACATATGGCGCAGGAACGCCTTGTACTCGGTATCTTGAAGTGCGTACTGAACCTCCGCAGAAAGATCCAGCGTCATCTGCAAAGTCCAGTGTGGTGCCACACCTGCATGCACCATCAGAAAGTCTTTAACGCCGGTCTTGGTGTCTAGGCTTTCATAGTGGGCAAGCGGCTGCGTCCGGAGCCAATCGCAAAGGTGCTGGCAGTCCTTAGCGTTTAACAAATCGTCTAGGGTGTCTTTGCTGCGCGCAGGTGCACAACCTTCGTGTATTGCTATGAAATGTAGGTCGTGGTTTCCCAATACGAGCTCAATTGAGCCGGCCATACCGTGCAAGAAGCGCAATGTCTCCAGTGAATCCGGCCCGCGGTTAACAAGATCGCCAACGCACCAGAGCTTGTCTTTGGATTCCGAGAACTTAACTTTTCTTAGCAGTTTCTTCAGCGGCTTGTAACAGCCCTGAAGGTCGCCGACCACGTAGGTGCTCATGCGAGTTAGGAGGCTAGTGTGGATAATGAATGCATGTCTAGGAGTATAACATCACTCTGTGGCAACTTGTTCTAGGGAGTTTTGGCTTGCCTGGCTAATGAACGGCGAGTGGAGGAGCTAATAAGAAGGGTGGTATCTGCGCTGTAAATTTTTCGCCGCTGGCACTTAGCATTTCATAATCGCCTTGCATGCTGCCGAATTGAGTTTCGATGACAGCGCCGCTGGTATAGTGAAACGATTGACCTGGTAGAATTTCAGGCTGCTGACCAATCACACCGGCACCGCGGATCTCCTCAACTTTCTCGTTATCGTCTGTAATGTGCCAGTAACGATTCAATAGTTTAACCGCCTCGTCGCTGCGGTTGCAGATTTCCACCGTGTACGCGAAAACATAACGGTCTTCCTCGGGGTCAGACTGCTCTAGCAAATAGCGTGTTCTAACGCCGATCTGGATATCTGGTTGCTTATTCATTTTAACTCGCTTCTCTAGGCAGCTTTCAGCATCTAGATCTAATTGCTTGACTCACTTATTGCATCGCTAATTTTTACGTAGTCAGTAAGGGTCAATTTTTCAGGCCTGAGCGTCATGTCTATCTCGAGATCGCTAAGCTCACTATCAGATATAAGCGTCTTCAGGCTATTTTTTAAAGTCTTGCGACGTTGATTGAACGCGGTGCGCACGACGACCTTAAGGCAGTCCGTATCTTTTACGGTAATAGGTAGTGCTTTGTGGGGCGTTAGCCGCACTATCGCTGAATTTACTTTAGGCTGTGGAGTGAAAGCCTGTGGAGGTACGTCGAACAACTTCTGGGCCTGACAAAAATACTGCAGCATCAAACTAAGCCGTCCGTAGTCCTTATCGCCTACGCTGGCTGACATGCGCTCAACTACCTCTAGTTGCAGCATGAAGCTCATGTCCTCAATTTTCTCGTAGTACTTTAATAAGTGGAAAAGAACAGGTGTCGAAATATTATAAGGAAGGTTGCCGATGATGCGAACGCGTTTGTCACTAAGCTCGAGATCGTTCAGGTCGAACTTGAGGATATCGTGCTGGTGGATGTGCACATTGTCGTAGTCGCGGTACTGATGTCTAAGGTGCTCGACTAGGTCGCGATCCAATTCGACACAGTCTACTGTTGCGCCGGACTCAGCGAGTTGCTCAGTAAGGGCGCCTTGTCCGGGACCTATCTCCAGAAGATGGTCGGTACTTGTGGGTGCGATTTCCCTAATAATACGGTCGATGACTTGCTGGTCGTGAAGGAAATTCTGACCAAAACGCTTGCGGGCCTGGTGGGTTGTGCCCGTACTCAGAGTTACGGCCTTAGAGTGCGCCACTAGGACTGTCTCCAGTGTTTGCTCATTTCCAGCGCTGTAGTGATCGCATTACGGAGGCTTCCTGTTTCAGCCTTGCCAGTTGCGGCCAGATCCAGTGCGGTTCCATGATCGACCGATGTTCTTATGATAGGCAGTCCTAAGGTGATATTACTCGCCGCTCCGAAGCCCTTAAATTTAAGTACGGGCAGGCCCTGGTCGTGGTACATGGCCAGAACGGCATCGGCAGTGGCGAGGTA
>CALKDE010000237.1 GCA_938082955.1 uncultured Pseudomonadales bacterium | reverse complement strand
TCGCCAGTTAAGTTAGTAACTTACTTTGCATCCCAAATCTGCTTTGCCCCACACTCGAGTCAGCTTAATAGCTTCGCTTTATCTCGATACTGCTGCTGAAGATAACGCTTATAAAGCTTCCCGTTATCCAAGCGCGGCAATTCTTGCACAAAATCAATGGAACGCGGCACTTTTACAGGCGATAAAAATTCGCGCAGCCAAACCAATAGTTCTTGCTCCACTACCTTTTCATCAGCCGGCCATTGTATTGGTTGCACAACCGCTTTCACTTCTTCACCAAACTCAACATTGGGTATACCAAACACCGCCACATCGGCAACGGCGTTGTGGATAATTAATTGATTTTCAATCTCTTGAGGATAAATATTGACGCCACCTGAGATGATCATGAAGTCCTTGCGGTCACTCAGATACAGATACCCGTCTTCATCTAGGTAGCCTGCATCACCCACAGTCCCCCAGCCTTCAGGGGATATACAGGCGGCGGTTTTTTCTGGCTCACCGTAGTAGCTGAAATCGCCTATGCGGTCTGCAAAATAGACTGTGCCTATTTCTCCATCTGGCAATTCCTGACCTTCATCATCAAGAATCTTAATACGGCAACCCAGCGGTGGACCCACTGAGCCAGGATGATTCAGCCATTGTTCGGAGTTTAGCGCGGTAAATCCCATGCCTTCGGTGGAGCCGTAGTATTCGTTAATAATTGGCCCCCACCAGGCAATCATCTGATCCTTTATTTCAACCGGACAAGGTGCGGCGGCATGAATAGCCACCTTATGAGAACTGAAATCGAATTGAGTTCTGAATTTTTTATCTAAGCGCAGCATGCGGATAAACATGATCGGCACCCATTGGCTGTGGGTGATCTGGTATTTCTCTATGAGCTCTAAGCTACGCTCAGCATCAAAGCGCTCCATAATGATGCTAGTACCACCTAAGTGCATAGTAATAGTGTTATAGGTCAGTGGCGCGGCATGATAAAGCGGCGCCGGTGACAGATACACGGTGTCCTCACCAAAACCAAATTTAGCTCCCAGCGTGGCTGCCGACGGAGTCATAACTTGAATAGATTCGCCCGGTACGCGCTTGGGTAACACGCCTTTGGGTCGACCCGTGGTGCCTGATGAATACAACATTTGTACGCCACGTTCTTCGTCGCTTATGGGTGTCTTTGATTGCGATTCAAGTGCGTCCTCGAATGACTGGTAGCCATGGGATGTGCCGCCAACCATAAAGCATTCTTGAAGGCCATTGCAGCGACTGCGAATATTACCGGCCAAGTCACCCAGCGCAATTGAGCTTATTAATACTTTGGCTTCGCAGTTGCCGACAATATAGGCAATCTCCTCCTCACGTAGGTGAGTGCTGATTGCTGTGTAAATAATGCCTGAGCGCTGAGCAGCCCAAACAACTTCCATAAAGTGACGATTATTTTCCATATGGATGGCGATGTGATCGTCAGGCTGCAAGCCTAGCGAGCGAAACAATTGAGCAATTTGATTCGAGCGCTGCTCTAGTTGTAAATAGGTCACCACTTCGCCGCTGCCGGCCATAATAAAGGCAGGTTTATTAGGAGTGGATTTAGCGAAATGACTTGGATGCATAGATTGAGCTCTGTATTGGTTTTGGTTGTTTGCCTTAAGGACTATCTTGTTTTCGGAATTATTCGGCCAGTTAGTGATTAGCCTCTGGTGAGAAATAAATGGGATAATTCATTCTATAAGATTCTGTCTGCAATTAACAAAGCTGTTCTAGTAGAGCTCTATCAGGTCGTACGGCTTTAGTAATCGGTTTTGCTCGGCATTATCGCCGGTGCAGAACTCAAAAATCAGAATCGCAGTTGAATTGAGGCGTTGCTCTTCGTCCAGTGAGGAACCGGGAAAAGTCTATAAAGGGATACTTACAATTTAACAAATTAAGCCTGTTGGATAACGATTGAAAAATGACTTAAGTTGTTAAATTTCAGGAGGTTCAACTTGTCCCCATTCCACTACCTTCATAAATATCTCTGAGGTTTAGTGGTTGAAACGTCTGAAACATCTGAAACATCTGAAGTATTCTTTTGTGGTATTTGGGATCTATGCTCGGGTGGTTGTCTGCTACTGTAAAAATTAGTTTTTCGGCCCATTGTCATGTCCTTCGCGCCAACTTTTTCGTGTGGCTGGCCATCTATGAGTCCCGTGGTGTCATCGTGTCATTTAATCTCAAATGGACATTTATCTGGTCGATTTTGAGATGTGCCAAAAGCACTAGCATTCATGAATGGCCAGAGCTTACGGATCCAATTCAGCTAATTGAAGCTATGAGAATGTGTGATAACAACCAATCTAAAGCAGCCGCCGTGTTAAAATCAAGTCCCGCTAGAGCGCCTCGTAAGTGCACTATTGTCAGTGTTGAGAATAGTTGTAGAAGTTTCTTCTCGCTGCTTGGCAAACGCTAGTAGCTGTACCTATGTAGTGTTAAGGGGAATCATCGACTGCCAGATTTGGTTTGACTTTCGCTAAGATGACTTAGCATGAGCTATTCACTAGGTATGCTCTGATAAGCTGCTCAGTGACATTGTGGCTTTGATATCTCATTCAAGCATGAAGGTGCCAATAGGACGTTGATCGGAAGCAAATTTCGTCACTAAGGAATTTGAATACTACTGAGTAGGCGCGGTTGGGCTTGACCCCTGTGCCTAGTTTGTCTATTGTGTCGCCACCTGCATCAGGTGCCAGTTCTGGGAGCAATTCCACATTGGTTAAACGGGAAGTTCGGTGAGAAACCGACGCTGCCCCCGCAACGGTAAACTTACTCGAGTTAGTATTAACGAGCAGGTGAGCCCGACACCGGCCTGAAACAGACTACGTCATTGCTATGCAATGACACCAACGATGCAGCGGAGGGCTCATCGGTAGTCGGTTTTTTGCCTAGGCATCCTACCCTCTACTTCTTGCCTCTCCCTCATGAAATATAACTTTCATCGAGGTCTTAATAATGAAACTACTAGCAAACTCATCCTTTTTGGTGAGCGTTTTTCTGAGCGCGTGTGTATTACCGATACAGGTACAGGCGCAGACATCAAATGATAGCGCTGTTGAGGAAATAATCGTGGCAGCCAATCGCATTGGGCAATCGCTCAGTACGGTCTTAGCAGCAACTACTGTCATAGACAAAGAAGCCATTCGTCAGTCTCAAGCACAGAACCTTGCTGGCTTATTAGCCGGTGTGCCTGGCATGCAGTTCTCGCCTTCTGGCGGACAGGGCGCTCAGACGAGCCTCTTCATGCGCGGCACCGAGTCGGACCATACCTTGATCCTGGTCGATGGTGTGCAGATGACAACCAATAGCGGACCGGCAGGCCGTTTGGAATTCATTCCGCTGGATCAGATTGAGCGCATCGAAATTGTGCGTGGCCCCCGATCCAGCGTGTATGGATCGGAAGCGATCGGCGGCGTCATAAACATAATTACCAAGCCGAATGTTCAAGAGGACTTTAGTGGATCGGTGAAGGTGATGGCGGGCACTGAGAATAGCAGTAATGCGAATATCGGCCTGCAGGGACGAGTCGGCAATACTACCTTGTCACTCAATGCATCTCGTACAGAGACAGACGGCATCGATAATAGTCAGCGCGGTAGTTCAGATGATGACGGTTATGAAAACGATTCCTTTGCACTGTCTTTCTCGCATCAGTTCAGCGATCTGTTCAGCCTGTCCTCTACGTATTCTAGCTTTGAGGCACAATCTGACTATGACGATGGTTTGGTAAACACTAACAGCCAGCAATTTAGCAGCACAGTAACGGCATCGCTTACCGAGCAGTGGAATTCGAATCTTATTCTTGAGAGATTCGAAGAAGACAGCATGGACGCTGGTGCTTTTGGGCTTACTAACAGCAGCACCGAGAACAAAAAGCTTAGCTGGCAGAATACTTATACGTTTGATGCTAGCAACCTTTTTTCTTTTGGTATAGATCACCAAGAGCAGACGTTACATTACTCTACTTTCGGTGCGCTGCAAACGGACACCTCACGTGATAACGATGGTGTGTATGGGGTGTATATCCGCGAGAGTGGCCTTTTGGACTTCACGCTTTCGCTGCGTAATGACGACAACGAACGCTTCGGCAATCACAGTACTGGCAGTATTGCAATCGGTAGTGATTTCGGTGAGTCTGTGCGTGCCTGGGTAAGCTATGGCACGGCATTTAAGGCGCCGAATCTGATCGACCTGTATGTGGATTTTCCCTCCTTCTTTTTCTTTGCGAACCCGAATCTCAAGCCGGAAACTGCCGAGAGTATAGAGCTAAGTCTACAAGCAGAGGCCTTGGGCGCGACCTGGCAGTTGAATGTGTTTCGCAACGACATCGATGACTTGATCTCGACTGACGCGACGTTTACCTCCTTGGCGAATATCCAACAGGCTCGAATCGACGGCATGGAGGCGACTGTAAGTTCGAGCATCGCCGGCTGGAGACTGGATGCTGCTCTCACTTTGTTAGATCACGAGAACCGAAAAACTGGGGTTAATTTGTTACGTCGTCCTGAGCAGACGCTTTCGCTGAATATTGCTCGAGAGTTCGGCGCGTTCGATCTGGCTGTCAATCTATTAGCGCAGAACGAGCACTTGGATATCGATCCGGTTAATTTTGGTGGCTCGACAGTGGGCGGCTTCGCAGTTGTGAATCTAATAGCCGGCTATCGATTCAATGATGAGCTTAATCTGCGGCTGCGAATCGGTAATCTGTTAGATAAGCAATATCAAATTGTCGACGGATTTAATACGCAGGACCGTACCGCACAACTTTCCCTGAATTTTTTGTTCTAACAATTTTAGTCGTTTAGTTATGTTGAAATTTTTATCAGCAAATAAGTAAACTTTTTACCTGCTGTTTATAGTAGTAATTAGTGCGGTATTGCGGCAACCTGCGAATGTCACACCTGTTAGCGCTCTACGCTTGTTCGCAGGAATTAATATTCGCAAGCAGGGCATTTTGTTGCTGCCCTGACAACGTTAGGTGTTTAGAGTGTGTTGATCATGACGGGCCATCTGGTGTCGGCGCTATGCGGTCGCTACCTTGTGTGCGGACTAGCGCTGTCTACTCGTCTTACTGTAGCTGCAGCTGCACCGTCTCGAGAATACAGGTATACTGATACTCGCTTAGGGCTGAATTTTTCCTAGAGAGATAGGCTATGAACCTGCATTTTATGAAAAAGGCTGTTCAAATTCTATTGACGCTAGTTGTCGCCAATATCTTAATCTTCGTGCCGCTCTACGGCCAATCCGAAATCACAGCCACAGCAAATGAAGCTGAAGCTGAAGCTAAGACTTTGCAGGTGCTTGTGAATGACCTCGAGCATAATGAGCGTGCTTTGTACAAGCTGTTCAATACTCTCAACAGCTCGGATGCGAACGATGTAATCTGCTCAGCTAACCCCACCGAGAATACTGCTGCTATTCGTCAGCTTTGTGAGCCGGTGTTTCTAGAAGAAATTAGGCTTGAGGTTGATGAAGAGATAGCGAACAGCGCTAAAACGGAAACTGGATTACTCGCGCGAATTCGCAATGCCTTCCAGTCGCCTGAAGAACGCGCAAAGCGACTCCTTGGAAAGAAAGCTTCTGTACCGATCGAACTCCTGCAGCAGGAGATGGAATCACTCGCTAGGGTGCATCCTAATCTTCTCGCGCAGTTGGATACTATCGGTGAGATACAGCGCGAATATTTGCAAACGGTACAAGCTGAGCGACGGAGCACCAGTTACCTCATGCGCCAGAATGAAGCATTTCATAATCATGGGGGCATTGGTCAATCTCAGGGGTCTATGCCGAAACTTACACTTTCGGCGCCCCCTCCAGGCTATACCCAGCCTACCCTCAATTATGGATATCGAGGCTCACTTGCGAATTAATTGACTAATCTGAAAAATTACAATCTTAAATCACATAAATAAAACGGTGTAATACCGGAAAACCTTGAGACCTCATATGTTAAAAATAATTCGAAATATTGTCGCTGCAGCCATGTTGGTGATTTTGGCAGCCTGCGCTGCTGGCAATTCCAACCCCTTCGCAGGTACGTGGAACACTATGGCTACCACTCCGCTTG
>CALKDE010000236.1 GCA_938082955.1 uncultured Pseudomonadales bacterium | reverse complement strand
TATTCGCACTACTGGGCGGTTTTATACTGAACCTGATGCCCTGTGTGTTCCCAGTTCTATCGATGAAGGCACTTAGCTTCGCTAAAAATGCGGGTGAATCCGTGCACAAACAGCGCATGGATGGCCTGGCTTACACCGTTGGTGTAATTGCCGCCTTCGTAGCCTTGGCAACAGTTCTCATCGTGTTGCGCGCCGGTGGCGAGCGCATTGGTTGGGCGTTCCAGTTTCAGCAGCCTTGGTTCCTCGCGTTTATCGTGTATGTGTTCTTCATGATGGCACTGAGTCTTTCGGGTGTGTTTGAGATCGGTGCGGGCCTCATGGGCGCCGGTGGCAGCCTTGCTCAGAAGAAGGGCTACCAGGGCTCATTCTTCACAGGTGTGCTAGCAACGACTGTAGCGACGCCTTGTACCGCTCCGTTTATGGGGCCGGCACTCGGCTTTGCTCTAACCCAGTCTTGGGCGGTTGCGATGATGGTATTCGTATCCTTGGGCTTAGGCATGGCGCTACCGATTCTCGTGCTCTCTTATATGCCATCCCTAACGAAGTACATGCCCAAACCAGGCGCATGGATGGAAACGTTCAAGCAGTTCATGGCATTCCCTTTGTATCTCTCAGCGCTGTTCTTCCTTTGGGTGCTGGGTAATCAGGTAGGGGTTATGGGAATGTCACTGGTGCTTGGCGTGTGTATCTTGCTCGCCTTCGCAGCTTGGATGTACCAGCGCCGCTTCACCATGGGTCCGATATTGCGCACGGTTAACTACGCGGTGGGCGCCATGGCGTTAGTCGCTGCAATCTATCTGATGCAGACGCCTTTCTTGCAGACCGTTTCAACGGTGCAAGCAGCGAGTGTGGATGCAGATGGTAACTCTACGCAGAACTACGAAGTCTTCAGCACTGCTCGTCTTAATGAAATACAGGCCGAGGGTCGCCCTGTGTTCGTTAACATGACCGCCGCCTGGTGTATTACCTGCCTTGCTAATGAGCAGACTACCCTGAGTACCGAGCGTGTCGAGCAGGCACTGCTGGACAACGACATTACCTACATGAAAGGCGACTGGACGAACGAGGACCCGGAGATTACCGCTATCCTTGAGCATTTCAATCGCCCTTCGGTGCCGCTGTATGTCCTCTATCCGGGCGACAGTAGCAAGGAGCCGATTATTCTTCCGCAGATTCTTACGCCGGGTATGGTCGCTGATGTTTTTGCCAGCATTTAGTTAGTTAATTAATTTGATACGTTCCATCAGGCGTGCATTGCTCAGTTGAATCTATTTCAAAGTGAGTAATAATCGCCTTCACATTTCTCCCTCTAGCCCAGCACAATTGCTATGCGAATTCAGCTGCGTTTTCTGATTGCCCTATCCTTAGCTTCGATCTCGGTTTTCGCGATTGCCGCAGAGCAAGTTGACGCGCAGGGTAAATACTCTAAGGCACACGCCGCAGCCAGTCAGCTACCACGGCTGCATAGCTTGCTGATTAGCCAAGGCGACGACCTTGTCTTTGAGCAGTATTACAACCAACGGGACCCATCGCGCCCAGCGAACATGAAATCTGCCTCCAAAAGCGTTATCTCAGCGTTAGTAGGAATCGCTATCGATAAGGGGCTGATCGATTCTGTCGATGTGAAAGTGGCGGAGTATTTTCCAGATCTAATCGCCGCGAGTGATGACCTGCAGAAGCAGCAGATCACCATAGAGAACCTGCTCACGATGCAATCGGGCCTAGAGACCACGAGCAATAGAAACTATGGCAAGTGGGTTCTCAGTGACAATTGGGTCGAGTTCGCTCTCAATCAGCCGCTGGTGGCGGCGCCTGGAACTCGTATGCTGTATAGCACGGGGAGTACTCACCTCTTGTCGGCGATCATCACCCAAGCCAGTGGCATGAGTGCTAAGCAGTTCGCACAAGAAAACTTGAGTTTACGGCTCGGTTTCTCAATGTCCTATTGGTCGCAGGATCCGCAGGGAATCTATTTCGGAGGCAACGATATGGAGATGACGCCGCGGCAAATGCTTGAATTTGGTCGCTTGTATCTAAACGAAGGCGTCTATGAGAACGAGCAGGTAATTTCCAAGGCCTGGATAGAAGACTCGCACAAACCACGCGCAAGATCACCGCGCGGCCAAGGTCGCTTCTACGGCTACGGTTGGTGGCTGCGAGACCTAGCCGGCATGCAGGTTCCAGTTGCCTGGGGCTATGGTGGTCAGCTTATTTTCGTGGTGAAGGAATTGGACTTAGTTGTAGTTGCTACATCGGAAAGTACGCCGGGTTCGTCGAGGAGGGGCCACCTAGGTCGCCTCTACGAACTTGTTGAAGAGCATGTGCTATTGCCTGCCAAAGTCCAACAGCTTGGCCGTCCCTAAGTACGCTCTCCTAGCGATCGGATAAACGGTAAACCTGACTGCAGCAAGATGCGGTTTTCATCTATCTAGAGGTAAAGACTCAGTGAAAATCAATGTGTATCAGGTCGATGCCTTTGCCAACAAGCCTTTCGAGGGTAATCCGGCGGCAATCTGCCCGCTAGCGGAGTGGCTACCTGAGCAGACCATGCAGGCGCTGGCTGCGGAGAACAATTTATCGGAAACGGCATTCTTTGTTCCTGAGGGAGATGGGTTCGCTCTGCGCTGGTTTACACCAGCAACGGAGGTGGATCTGTGCGGTCACGCGACGCTCGCTGCAGCGTATGTTCTGTTCGAGGAATTGGACTATCAGGCAGAAGAGATTCGTTTTAGCACGAGGTCTGGAACGCTCAGTGTAAGCCGCAATGGTGATTTTCTTAGAATGGATTTCCCAGCCCAGCCACCTATTCCTTTTGAGTTGCCGGTGCAGTTGGTTGAGGCGTTTGGCGCTACTCCCGAGGCCTGCTTGAAGTTTGCCGACATCGTTGCTGTTTTCTCTTCGGAGCAATTGGTGCGAACTGTCGACCCGAATATGTTGCCGTTGGCACAGCTGGACTGCCGAGGAATAATCATTACGGCCGAGTCTACGGAGTATGATTTCATCGCAAGGTGGTTCGGCCCCAGAACTGGGATAGTAGAAGACCCTGTTACTGGCTCTGCGTTTACTCAACTTGTGCCTTACTGGGCAACTCGCCTTGGCAAGACTACATTTCGAGCCAAGCAGGTTTCAGAACGCGGCGGTGAGGTGACTTGTGAATTGGTAGGAGATCGTGTGTTGATCTGGGGCAAGGCAGTGTTGTTCATGCGCGGCGTTATCGACATAGATATCTAGCAGACTCTATAGACCACGAAAGCTGCGCTAGACAGCGGGGTAGTCTTCATTTTTTGGTTTGTTTAGCTTGGCCGAGCGCGGGCCTGTAGTTTCCCCATTGCTCATCAATAGAGTGCTCTTGTGTTCATTCTGCGGCTAGCTCTGCATAAGAATGACAGAAATATTGTCTTTGCCGCCGTTTTGGTTTGCCAGCGCAATCAATTTCTTAGCGGCCAAATCTAAGTCGGTAATGTTTTCAGCGATCGTTTCTGCTATCTGCCAATCAGAAACCATATCGGTTAAACCATCTGAACAAAGCATCAATAGATCGTAAGGTAGCCGTGGTACTTCTGCGGTGTCTACATCAACGGCAGATTTCGTTCCCATAGCTCTGGTGACCACATGCCCAACGTTTGCTTCGCGCGCTTCTCTTTCGGTATAGAAGCCACGATCGATTAAATCCTGAACTACGCTGTGATCCTTGGTTAGGCGTTTTACTTTGCGGTTGCGGTACAGGTAGAGCCTAGAGTCACCTACGTGTCCGACATAGATGTGCGACCCAATGACCAGTGTGGCAACTATCGTCGTGCCCATGCCCTTATAGGCTTCTTGCTCTTGCTGAGCGCGAAATATCTCTGCATTGCTTGATGAAATTGTAGTAGAGACAAATTCCAATAACTGCGAGCCAGTTATCGATACAGAAGTTTTCTGCAAAACGAATTTTCGCAGCTTTTCTAACACGAATTTGACGGTCATATGGGCTGCGATTTCACCAGCCTTATGTCCGCCCATGCCATCGGCGAGAACTGCTATGCCAAGCTCTTGATCGAAGCCAATATGATCCTGGTTATATTCACGGCGCATTCCCGCGTGTGTATATCCAGCGATTCTGAGTTTTGTCAGTGCCTGGGGCATCAATCTGTCCTGAATTCTGTAATCTGATTAGCCAGCATAGTGTAAAATTCGGGCAGGCTCTGGCTGATCTTTTCCTATCCATCAAAAAGAGTGAGATATTGTACAAAAATCAGCAACAACAGTCCGAATAAAAACCCGGTTCGGGCGCTTGTTGGTGATTTATTTCGCTTTCCAAGGGCTAGAAACCTAGCGCCTGGGCTGTCAGGGGGGCACGTTCTTTTCTGGCGCGCATAGGAAAGCGCTTTGAGAAGTTGGATAATGGTATCGACCTTGTTGATAGGAGAAATCTCATTGATCTTAAAGGCTGTGCCCAGATCGAGGCCTCTAGGTATTTCATCACGAAATAGGGCATCTCATCGGCGGTGATTCCGCGCTTTATCAGCTGAATTATATTTTCAGGCGTCAATATAGTGATAATTTTGGATCCGCGTTCGACGCGGTGTCTTGCTTTTTTATGACAACACAGGTCAAGGGCTAACACATTAATCGCTACCGGCTGCCGCCGGACTCCTGTATGCCCCAATAGACATATGCCATAACGCCTTTGCCGGTTTTCAGTAGCTTTGAATAGCCACCCAATCACATCAGAATTCCTGCTTTAGCTGACTACACGCTCCGGATTGGCGTGTGGTGCTTAACCTAATGAGGGTGGGCTTATGAAAGTGTGATATTCTGCGAAAAATCACGGTGTTAGGATACCAGTACGAGACCGCGTGCAAGGAATCTACGTCAGATGAAAATACCCAGTTTCGCTATATCCACCTTTGCTGTCGTTTTGGTCCTGTACCTACTCATCGTCGGGGAGGCCTTGTTGCTCCCTCTCGTTATTGCCATAGCTTTGTGGTATCTGATTAACACCCTCGCGGCGGTATTCGCGAAAATCCAAATTGGTGCGTTTCAGTTCCCTAGTATTGTTTGCCGCCTGGCATCTATATTTACATTTGTGTTGTTAATCTGGGGCTTGATAAATTCCTTAGGTGGCCGTGCGGATGATGTGATGCAGGTCATTCCTATCTATCAGGAAAACCTTACAGATCGGTTTGAGAATCTTCCGCTGGTTGTCGTGTCTGCTTTTCAAGATCAATTGATCACTGATTGGATAAATCTGCCTGCCTACGCGACATCCGTAGCTTCATCGTTCGCGGGTATTCTGGCGAGTGGGGGGCTGATCATGATCTACGTTCTATTTTTGTTCCTGGAGCAGGGTAATGTCGATCAGAAGATTACGGCGCTATTCAATACTTCTGGGTCCGAAGAGGATGTTCGAAAAATTATCAGTAGGATTCGCAACGACATTCAGAAATACATCAGCATCAAGATGTTCACCAGTTCCATGACTGGCTTGCTTAGCTATACTTTCCTGCGCATCGTGGAAGTCGATTTCGCCGGTGTCTGGGGCCTGCTTATCTTCTTGTTAAATTTTATCCCGACAGTCGGCTCTATAATTGCGACTATCTTTCCTGCGATGATCGCCCTCGCGCAATCCGATGGTTACACCTTGTTTATTCTGGTTCTGGCAGGCATCGGTGTTCTGCAAATCTGTATCGGCAATATTCTCGAGCCACGGCTAATGGGAAATTCGTTTAATCTTAGTCCGATTGTGATCCTTCTCAATTTGGGATTGTGGCAGTACATTTGGGGCATTCCCGGTATGTTTCTGTGCGTTCCTTTTCTAATTATCCTAACCATTATTCTTAGCCACTTTCCGCGAACCCGGCCAATAGCGATTATTCTTTCCAGCGACGGTAGATTGCGGGTTCCCGAAGACGCTGTGTTCGAGCAATTCGATATTGCTTCTAAGGGCACCGGCCTATTGCCTCCGAGCAAGGATAGTGACAAAGACTGAGTTCTAAGGCGGCTTAAAAGCACCTGCTACTGCGAAAAAACCCTGCAATATCCGCGTATTACGCGCTATAATCCTCTGCTTTTTTACACTTAGCTTGCCTCTTGCGGGGCTCGGCTCGACATTCAGATTTACCTAATAGATTTAACGACGAGATTCAACAATGACTAGCGCTGAGATTAGACAGAAGTTTTTGGACTTTTTTGCCAGCAGGGGACACCAAATTGTTCCTAGCAGTTCGCTCGTGCCCGGCAATGATCCAACGCTGTTGTTTACTAATGCTGGAATGGTGCAATTTAAGGACACTTTCCTTGGTGATGAGCAGCGCGACTACAACCGTGCGACTAGTTCGCAGCGCTGCGTCCGTGCAGGCGGCAAGCACAATGACTTGGAGAACGTGGGTTACACAGCTAGGCATCACACATTTTTCGAGATGCTGGGCAATTTCTCCTTCGGCGATTACTTCAAACGTGACGCCATTAAATATGCCTGGGAATTTCTAACAGTCGAATTGGGGCTGCCCGCAGAAAAGCTTTGGATTACTGTATTTGAAGACGATGCCGAGGCGGAAGCAATCTGGCTAGAGGAAATGAAGATCGATCCGAGTCGGTTTTCGCGCCTAGGTGAGAAAGACAACTTTTGGTCCATGGGCGATACCGGTCCTTGCGGTCCTTGTTCAGAAATATTTTACGACCACGGAGATGACGTGCCCGGTGGCCCGCCAGGAAGTCCCGAAGAGGATGGCGATCGCTACATAGAGATCTGGAATTTAGTATTTATGCAGTACGAGAGAAAGGCGGATGGTTCTATGATTCCGCTACCCAAGCCTTCTGTTGACACAGGAGCGGGTCTCGAGCGTGTAGCCGCTGTTATGCAGAGTGTGCACAGTAATTATGAGATCGATCTGTTCCAGGATCTACTAAAAGCGATCTGTGCAATCACTGGGATAGATGATCTCAACAATAATTCTCTGAAAGTCATAGCAGACCATATACGGTCATGCTCATTCTTGATTGTGGATGGCATTCTTCCTTCGAACGAGGGAAGAGGTTATGTGCTGCGCCGGATTATTCGGCGTGCGGTCCGTCACGGCTATCAGCTCGGCGTAAAGGATGTCTTCTTCTATCAGATCGTTGCGGCTTTGGTCGAGGTGATGGGAGAGGCCTACCCCGAACTTGCGCAGAAACAACAGATTGTAGAGAAGGCACTGAAAGCAGAAGAAGAACAATTTGCTCGTACCTTAGAAAATGGCATGTCCATCCTGGAGAAGGCGATAGCGGAATTAGAGGGGAAAACCATTCCCGGCGAGACAGTATTTCGCCTTTACGATACCTATGGCTTCCCTGTAGACCTTACAGCGGATGTGGCACGTGAACATGATCTATCACTGGACATGGATGGCTTCGAGGCAGCCATGTCAGTACAGAAAGAGCAGGCCCGCGCGGCGAGTAATTTTGGCTCGGTTGCCAAGCTTGAGATTGCCAGCAGTGAGGCTACTGATTTTATTGGGTATGAAAAACTGCAGGGTACATCGAAGCTGCTCGCCATTTTCGCCGACTCGAAACAGATAGAGAGCGCGAGAGAAGGCGATGAGGTGTTATTGCTTCTCGATAGTACTGTGTTCTATGGAGAGTCGGGTGGTCAGGTTGGCGACACCGGTATGCTCACAAGTGAAAATGCCTCGTTTGAAGTGTTGGATACACAAAAGCAAGGCGATGCCTTCGTGCATAGGGGCGTGTTACGCAGCGGTGCGCTAAGCGTGGGCGAACAGCTTGCCGCTGTAGTTGCGGCGGACACTCGTGCGGCCATTACTTTAAACCACAGCGCCACACATTTAATGAACGCAGCGCTAAGAAGCGTGCTTGGAGAGCATGTCTTGCAGAAAGGCTCGCTGGTTGATGCCGATAGGCTACGCTTTGATTTCTCGCACACCGCACCGGTCTCCAATGAAGAGCTGAGAAGCATTGAGAATCAAGTTAACGAAGAAATATTGAGAAACACATCTGTGGGTAAGGAAGTTTTACCTATTGAGAAGGCCCTCGATAAGGGCGCGCTGGCACTGTTTGGCGAGAAGTACGGTGATGAAGTACGAGTCGTCACCATGGGCGAAGACTATTCAGTTGAATTCTGTGGCGGCACGCATGTAAAGCGTACCGGTGATATTGGATTGTTCAAGATCGTTTCAGAGACAGGCATCTCCTCCGGGGTGCGCCGCGTAGAGGCTGTTACCGGCAGAGGCGCACTAGCACTCATCGAAAGAGAAGAGCAGACGTTGAGAAAGCTTTGTGAAATCGTAAAGTCCAATAGTGACGACGTGCTCGACAAGGTCCAGCAGCTTGCGAATAATACCAAGGCATTGGAGAAACAACTCGAGCAATTGAAGTCGAAGATGGCATCCAGTGCGGGTAGTGACCTTGCTTCTCAGGCAGAAGAAATCGCCGGCGTTAAGGTGCTAGTCGCTGTGGTGGAGGGTTTTAATCCGAAGACACTACGCGACACGGCAGACCAGTTAAAGAACAAGCTGGGTAGCGCGGTTGTTGTCTTGATGTCCGGGGCACAAGGCAAAGTAAGTATCGTTGCTGGCGTTAGCAAAGACCTAGTAGGCAAAGTAAAGGCAGGCGACTTAGCGAACATGGTTGCCGTCCAGGTTGGCGGTAAGGGCGGAGGTCGTCCCGACATGGCTATGGCTGGCGGTAGTGATATTTCGGCACTACCTGCCGCGGCGGCGAGTATTAAGCCGTGGTTAGTGGAAAGATTATAGGACTGCAAGCTGAGTTCTTAATCTGCATGCGTACAAGAGATTAGGAAAGGAATTGGAATAATTTAGTTATGGCGTTGATTGTTCAAAAATTTGGCGGAACATCCGTTGGCACTGTCGAGCGAATCGAAGCGGTGGCAGATAAGATCGTTGGCTTTCGCGAACGTGGCGACGATGTCGTGGTCGTCGTGTCTGCAATGAGCGGAGAAACTAATCGCTTATTGGCGTTGGCGAAAGACATCATGGAGCACCCAACTCCTCGAGAGATGGATGTACTGCTGTCTACCGGCGAGCAGGTCACTATCGCCCTGTTGAGCATGGCGTTGGAAAAGCGCGGATTTGGTGCACGTTCTTTTACTGGCACTCAGGTGAAGATTTTAACCTGCAATACACATATGAAAGCGAGGATTCGTGAGATAGATGCTACACGGATACATGCGCAGTTAGAGCAGGGGAATGTAGTGGTAGTAGCCGGATTTCAGGGCACTGACGAACACGGTAATATTACAACACTCGGTAGAGGTGGCTCAGACACCACCGCGGTAGCCTTGGCTGCGGCGTTGGATGCTAACGAGTGCCAGATCTATACTGACGTAAAGGGCGTGTACACGACTGATCCGAGAGTGGTGGATGATGCTAGATTGCTTAGCAGTATTACTTTCGAAGAGATGTTGGAACTCGCAAGTCTGGGTGCCAAGGTCCTGCAGATTCGTGCTGTTGAATTTGCTGGGAAGTACAAGGTGCCGTTACGGGTTTTATCAAGTTTTGAAGAGGGTCCAGGTACCCTGATTAGTTTAGAGGGAGACGAGAAAATGGAAGACCCCACTATCGCGGGAATCGCTTTCGAGCGAGATGAGGCGAAACTCACCATTGCTGGAGTTCCCGATGTGCCAGGTGTGGCCTATCAGGTAATCGGCCCAGTCAGTGCGGCTGGCATTGAAGTTGATGTGATTGTCCAGAACGCAGCGGAAGATGGAACGAACGATATTACCTTTACCGTTAAGCGCGGCGAGTGCGATAAAGCCAAGAAAATTCTCGACGATTTAAAGGCCTCGCTGAAGGCGCGCGAAGTGCTTGTGGACCGAAAAGTCGGCAAGGTGTCTGTGGTTGGTGTGGGCATGCGTTCACACGCGGGCATAGCCAGTAAGACGTTTAAGGCTTTGGCAGATGAGAGCATTAATATTCAGCTTATAACTACCTCAGAGATAAAGATTTCTGTGGTGATAGAGGAGAAATACCTCGAATTAGCTGTTCGTGCCCTGCATAGCGCATTCGAGCTTGGCGACCCTGACTACAACAAGAGCGGTGACTCATAGTGCTGAATCCTCTTGGCTAGCAAATTCTGCTGAATTAGTTGGCATGCACCTCATTAAGGAAGATACTAGTGGTTAACGGTGTCTTGCCAATTAAAAAAGGGGATTTCTGATAATGGCTCGATGTGCCTGAGCCTGCTTGATGGATGTAAAAGAGACCTCGATCAAAGCCTCAGAAAATAAACCGCGATATTCTTAAGTTGTAGAGTGTCGCAGTTAATGGGTCTGCATTGAGCATTAACGCGTCAACGGTAAAACTGAAAAATACAAAGGAAAGAGTTAAAGGAGGATTGCAATGTTAATACTGACCCGCCGTATTGGCGAAACATTGATGATCGGAGACGAAGTGACAGTAACTGTCTTGGGAGTTAAGGGTAATCAGGTAAGGATAGGGGTAAACGCTCCTAAGGAAGTCTCGGTGCATCGCGAAGAGATTTATCAGCGCATCCAGAAAGAGAAAAATGGGGATGCTGATGATGATGGCGAAGAGGTGAGTGAGGAGTAGTTGTTCTCGTCTTACTAAGCTAATCGAAGAATTTTAGAAACCAGCGATAGCTGGTTTTTTTTGGTTATGATTTGGGCCAGTAAACTTGCTGGACTGGTGTCTTCGACTAGATAAAGCTCATGACTTCTTCTATTGCACGATGCGCTTCCAAGATTGAAGCATCAGTATGTGGGCTTGCAGCGGCGTCCGCGTTGGCAATAGTTATTTGCCCATAGGGCTGTCTGCCAACCACACAGGGTCGCTCGTCGGATGAAGTAAATACCCAGTCCCATGGTTCATCAAGTGTGTTGTAGGTATAAGAATATCCGTGGGGCCAACGATTTACTGCTATGCCGAAAATATCTCGCCCCGGATCGAAGCCGCCACCACCCAATACCCGGCCGAGTTGGTCACGAATACTGCGTTCATAAAACTCGAAGCTTGTGTTGAGAAGCTCCCGTCTACCCTTTATCAGCTGTTCCTTTTTAGGCAATCCGGCAGCTGCAGGATAGCGAGCTAGACTCAATATTATCGGTTCTTCGGGGGATTCAGCATGACGTAAATCGCCCAAACTGACGGCTTCATCTAACAACACTCGGTAGTGATACATCGAAGGCGTATAGATTCGATTAATACCCAATCTCTCAAATGCCTTCCAATTCCTAATACCAACACTTGTGTAAACTAATGGACCTTTCGTGCCATAGGCCAAAGCTTCTTTCTGTTGGGTAGGCAATTCTGGAACTAGGTGAGGAATAACGGTATTCCAACAAGCCATCACGCAGGCTTTGCCGCGAACTTTATGTGTGAGTCCATTATTCACATAGTTCACTTCAACCGACCGGTTTGCTCCGCTGCCTTGATGGCGCACATGCACCACAGTGCTGTTAAGTCTGATACGTGTGGATTGATTGCTCTTATCTAACAAGCTGTAATCGACTCGTGCTGTGCCAACATCTTCCTGCGTGTGTCCTGGCACGGCAGCGGGGATGAGCTTTCGCACCAACAGTCGAGTTACTGTAGCGTTGCCATCTGGAAAATGAACTGAGATTTCACCCGGTAGCTGACGGCCGTGATGACCTCCGGGAAGATCGGCAAGCATTCCCTCCTCAGATGGGTCTAAATCCATGCCAGAAAATCCCGGATTTCCTGATTGCCAGGCAAACAACGCCGGCAGCGCGTCAGCACCAACAACGAAACTGCTATTTCCTGAGTCCTTGAAAAACCACATTGCCTGCGGGTCTATGCCAACAGTATTCAAAAGGAAATCGGTATAGCTAATCTTGCT
>CALKDE010000235.1 GCA_938082955.1 uncultured Pseudomonadales bacterium | reverse complement strand
CGTCTCGCTAGGGCTCTGTGTGGTTGCAGGCTCAGCGGCCATTGCCTCGTATTGGTTCTAGCGTTGACAATACAGATGCAAAACTGACACTTGCAGCTATGATGGGAAACCTACAAGTCAAAATTCAGATATGCTAGGTAGATGTTCATTTAAAAAGCTTCTTTGTTATTCGAATAGAAGTTTTTTTTGTGGTTAACTCATACCTAGTACATTTGTGTTGCTTGGCAGCGGTTGACGGACAGAGAGCAAAACGAGTCATAGAAGGTAAAAGAATAATGGCAACTTGGCCGATCGAAATTAGCATGGAGTCCTTTAACGAGGCTTGGACCTTAGAGGGAGAGACTTTTTGGCGTAGTGTTTTCGAGATGCACAAACACAAGATGGAGATTAAGAACCCAAACATCGCCATTGGAAATCTTGAAAAAATATTTTCTGCTACTTTCACTCTGGCAAATTCTAAAGGCTTTCAGGCGATGAGTCTGCGGGACTTGAGTCGAGAGACGGGCATAAGCATGGGCGGTCTCTATGCTTATATCGGTAGTAAAAACGATCTCGCTTCAGTGATAGAGGGTGTGCTAAGAGATACCATCGATGAGATAATCGGTGGCTTGAGTTCGTATGATCTTGAGCCGCTCCAGTGCCTGCGCGCTATCGTCTATGGGGAAATATTTGCCATGGAGAAGTTGAGTCCTTGGTACTACTTCTGCTTCATGGAGTTGAAGGGCTTGCCCCGGGAGCAACAGCAGCAAACACTAGAGCTTGAATTACGTTTCGAAGGCATATTGTTGGATGCGATTCACAGCGGCGTGGCAAGCGGGCAATTCGTTTGCAATCAGCCGGAACTACTGGCCTCTCAGGTGACGGCTCAGCTGCAACAGTGGCATCTAAAACAGTGGAAATTTAAATTGCGAGAAATTGGCAAGCAAGAATATGCGCAGTTTGTTTTCGAGAGCCTTTTGAAGTGTCTACAATACTCCGCTGAGGGTATTGAGGAAGGCAATGAGACTGCAGCGCCGAGCTCTGAGGCCGGCCAATCAGACTAGGCTAGTCGCCTTAGCTGTTTTCTGCATTTAATCCTTTCTTTTGGGCATAGAAGCTGCGGATTTCCTTCATGTCTTTCTCTAGATCCCCGGTGGGGTGGAAGAAGTCTGCGAATCCGGCTTCTTTGTTCTCAGCATCTACATAGCCCATCAATATCGGTACCCCAGCGTTATTTGCTATGTGGTAAAAGCCAGTCTTCCATTCGCTTACCCTGCGTCTAGTGCCTTCAGGGGGCACTAGCACTACAAAATTATCGTTGTTCGTAAACTGATTGACGATCTGATGCACAACATTGTGCGATTTGTCACGATTGATCGGAATGCCTCCTAGCCATTTCATGAAGCCGGAAAATGGGAAGGGGAAGAGGGTATGTTTTCCCATCCAAAAAAGCTCTAATCGTAATTCTAATACAACCATTAGCATTAAGGGGACATCCCAGTTACTTGTGTGAGGCGCGCCAATAAGGACATATTTTGGAACAGATACTTTGCTGCCGATTGACGTCCAGCCGATAAGTTTGAGGATCAAAATTGCTAGCAAGCGCAGCAGCGGTGTGATTATCGGAGTAGAAAAAATCGTGGTTCGCATCGTCGTCTATTCTAGTTGGGCCGCAGCAGTATAGCCTAGCTTCGGCAGGCTAAGCTAGAGCCCGAACATCCATCTGCGCGGCTAATATTCCGGCTCATTGCGTAAGCTGATCGCAGTGCAAGGCAGCAGTAAAGCATTTTTTCGCTTCGCCTTGACGCGCATGTAGATAACGTTTCCTGTGGTGCTTAGGAGCTAACTGGGATGATACAAGCTAAGCGGATTGTCTGTATGGTTGATCAGTTTTTCTGCGGATAAGTTATAACATCATTTATATGAATTGGAGCATGATCGATGCCGGTAAAGCTAATCCCGGTTAGGGCTCTATTTGGATAATGGTTTACAATGCTTCGAGGTCGACGCGAGCTTAGCCCAGAACTGGTTCGCTGCTCAAGCGTGCGCCCCTATAGCCGGTCGGTTGAGGTGTCTGCCGCCAAAACCACGCGCCGAATTATCAGGGCCGTGACGAGACCCCGGTCATTCCGAGAGCGCTGTGTGTACAAAGCGGCGTGAATGTGAGCATCGGTCAATACGGCGAACAATCGATTTTTCGTGCCACTACCGTGATGACCCAGGTGCGCGTAGGCCGCACTGGATTCTTGGCTCAGCACTGTGGTTAAGGGTGTTAGTGTCATTCTAGCTAAACTTTTTATAGCAACCTTTCTCGTTCTAGGGTTTATGCTACGCACTCCAGATGCACGCTAGCTAATCGCCTAGCTGGCCGCCGTCAGCCGACGTTTAGATAGATTTTAGTTGGTGCTTATATGAGTTTCGTACCAAGCGCTCCACCTACCACTGTTGAAAATACGACTGAATATCTGGCTCACACAGTTGTTTAGTGCCACCATTGATCGTGCCAATGTAAAGAAACCCAACAATCTTTTCCTCAACGCTCAGTCCTAGGCCGTTCTTGACGGTGGGGTCGTAAGCTAAAGAGCCGGTTCTCCACATTGCGCCTAGACCCTGGGCGAAAGCTGCCAACAACATATTTTGTGTGGCGGCGCCTGCGGACAAGTCTTGCTCGATCTCAGGTACTTTGGGGTGAGGCTTGTAGCTAGATATACAAACTAAGACTAGGGGGGCGCGCAGCGGCTTGCAGCGTAATTTTTCTATTGCGCCCTGATTAAGAGATGCGTCCTTTGCTACGCCGGCCTTGGCGAAGAGTTCGCCAAGTTTCTCCCGTGAGCCTCCAGTTACGACCAGAAATCGCCAGGGTTTTAATACAGCATGATCTGCCGCACTAAAAGCAGCTTTGTAAATATTTTCGAGCATCTGTTGGGAGGGAAGTGGGCCGCTCAGCTTGGGAACGGAGCTTCTCAGGTGTAGAGCGTCTAATGCATTCATACAGTGCGTGTTTCCGAATCGGTAAATTGCTTTTGACAAGCCGGCGTTAGTAGGGCTCGTAGATATTGAGCAAAGCATAAAGCAATCCTTCAGTGCTGGAAACTGCAGCTGGGACAAAGCGCCATTAACCACATGTTTATCAGGGCTTTGTGTGCTCTGCATCTCATGATTATTATATTGAAAACTGGTATACTTTAGCGTTATTCGGTCGATATCAAGCCAGTGAAAGTTGTTTGTTTTAGTTGGTAAGCTTAGTCTTACTGCTTGTTGGGTCGGCACCTAGAAATGAGTGCTCAGGATTAAGCTATGAATTCCAAGGTAGATGTTATAGCGGTTGGCAACGATCGGCCGGTGTATCCGCAAGAGAAGTCGCGCTGGTTTGGTAGCGTTAAGACAAAAACACTGCGACTTGCTTTTTCCTTCTATTCGCCGG
>CALKDE010000234.1 GCA_938082955.1 uncultured Pseudomonadales bacterium | reverse complement strand
CTTTTTTTCGGCGGCAAATCTTAGTGGAGACATTGCAATAAACATAGAAGACGGGAGATTCCTGCAGCGCGCGGGCGCTGCGGGTGCGCTTAAGCTCATCAGTATTCTAAATTTCGATGCGATTATGCGCCGATTGCGATTTAGCGATGACCTACTGCGAAGCGGGCTGGCTTACGATGAAATCACGGGACAGATGTCGATGGTCGATGGGCAGGTGCACATCGAGGATAGGCTGGTAATTTCCGGGCCATCCAGTCTCTATCAGATCACCGGGGATCTAAATCTCAAAGACGAAAGTATCGTGGGTGAGATGTATTTAACGTTGCCCGTTAGCGAGAATATTCCTTGGATTGGTTTGTTGACGGCAAATATTCCGCTGGCGGTTGGGGCCTACTTGTTCGATCGCATCTTTGGAAATCAAGTGAACAGTTTGACCAGCGCGGTCTATACACTCGATGGCCCGTGGGAGGATCTGGAGCCTCAATTTAAGCAGGCTTTTGGGTCGCCAGACAATCCTGAGCAGGCAAGTGATACTTCACAATAGTTAGATCAATAAACTCTAAGGGATAGCGATGACTGTCAAGAAATCATGTAAGGTTTTACTAATTTTACTGCTGTCTTATGGTCTGCTCGTTGTCTTATTTGAGTCATCTCTTGGATATTTTCAACCGGAAAATACCAGCACATTGCAGATTAGCACTTTGGACGATGAGGGAAGACTTAGCCCGCGCATTGTGGTCCGGATTGAGAGCGCAGCTAAGCTCTATGTCGCTGCTAATCACTGGCCGCGAGCTTGGTACAGCCAGGCACTGGCTAACCCGTCTGTCGAAGTAGTTTCAGAGATCGAGCAAGGTCGTTATCTGGCAGTGCCCATTGATGGGGCTGAGCATGATTCGGTGAATGCGGATAATTCACTAGGCTGGTTTTTTAGAATTCTGACTGGCTTCCCGCCGCGTTATTTCCTGCGCTTGGATCCAGAGGACTAGGACTTCATCAACCGCCAATTAGAGGTGGATGAAGTGCTAGATTCCTATCGAGCGCGCTCCGCGCAGAATGTTTCTTAACGCGTAGTTGCCAGCATGGCAGGCGTATTCGAATAGCTGTTGGTCTACTTGTGTCATGGGCATGAGGATTACAATTCGATCTTGGAAGGTATCGGGATCTATGAGGGTCACCTCGTAATCTAGTGAGCCCTCTGCCGTTGGCGTGAAGCGCTCGATAAGTAATCGGTTCTTCGCGCTACCATAGGCAACTTGCCTCATTCCAATGCTGGCGATGGAATCAGTGAAATTTCGGGACTCAACGACGAGCGTGCTGCCTTCAAAATAACCTCTCGAATCCCCAGACCAGAGTGTTATGGCAGAATCGACATGCTCCGTTTTATCAAGCGGCACAATACGCGCATCGAAACCCATCTCGGTTAGGATGACGACATGGTCGCGGTTTTGAAAGATCTGCAAATTATTATTGTAGGGGCCACTGAACATGGGTGGCCCGGAGTTAAAGACCATGCAGCGTTCAGATAGGCCTCGGTCTTCGGGGCCGTCGCTACTGATGCCTCCGTGGGTAAAGCGCACGGGGCGATCTCCAGGTATCACAGTGACGCCGTTTGCATCGCTGCGTTGAATTAGGGTTCCAGGAACAACATCTGGAAACCTGCCGTTTCTCGGATAGATCACCAGCGAAGTTCTGCCATTCTCTCCAAGAGAGTCGCTCTCGAACCAGAAATTATTTACCGCCTCTACTGAGCGCGCATTTTCTGTGTTCATGATACGCTCCGACGTGGCAGCCTCTCTGGCTGCTGTGGCTGCGACTCTCGCGGCGCGCGATTTCAATGTGTTGTTCAGTTCTTCATCGGTCAGAAATTCTTGATCGCCAAAGCGCTCAGGTCGCTCCAAGGGTGTCTTGTTGGAGAAATTCCAGACGCCGCGAAAATCAGGCTGGCCATACTCAGTAAGTTGCGGGCTGAAATCCTGTTCGTTCGCGGAAAAAGAAGCAGCACAAAAGCCGCAAAATATCAATTGAATGGGAAGTTTTACTAGTAGTTTCATGTACGTATTCTTGTGTCAGGGGAACAACAGCCCATCATAGTATAAATTCAACTCAGTCGGTAGTTCTGCCCGGCTGGATCCTTTTGCCTCCGTGGAGTCATCTATTAATAGATGTAACTGTAACTTTTCGACGGCATTTGAGTTTTTAAAGGAATAGATAAGAACATAACGACCATTATTGGGAATTGAGCGGTGATTCGACTGAAGGACTTGAGCAAGGTCTATCGAACGGCCTACATGGAAACGGTGGCTCTAGATAACATCAATATCTATATCCGTAAGGGGGAGTTTGCTGCGGTAATGGCTAAGCTCGAACTGCCCCAACGTTTTCACTGTGTAAATCCTTATGCTCACTTGCCCTATCCGGCGCTGATCTATTAAGATGCGCCGGTGTCTCCAGTTCTCATCGACAATGCTCCAAGAGGTCTATCATCAATATAAGTATTCTCAGCAATCTTATCGCAGCGGCCTTAGTTATAGTCGGTTTCTTGGTGGAATGGCCGTATCAGGACTATGTTCTTAACACAGGTCTTTTCGCGCTCTCAGGAGGTATTACCAATTGGCTGGCGGTGCATATGCTGTTCGAACGTGTGCCGGGAATCTATGGCTCAGGAGTAATTCCTCTGCGATTCGAGGAATTCAAACTCGGTATAAGAGAGTTGATCATGGAGCAGTTCTTCCACAA
>CALKDE010000233.1 GCA_938082955.1 uncultured Pseudomonadales bacterium | reverse complement strand
ACTGGAAAAGATGGCATGGGGTACGGGGATTTCAAGTTGTTGTCCGCACTAGGAGCCTGGATGGGGTGGCAGAGTCTACTGCCTATAGTTATTCTTTCATCGCTAGTAGGCGCTGTATTCGGTATCGGAATGATAATACTTAAAGGGAGAGACAAGTCCGTGCCAATGCCCTTCGGTCCGTTTCTCGCCGGCGCTGGGTTTATCATGTTGATGTGGGGCCCTCTACTGAAGGCGTTCAATATCGGCAACTTCATCAATTAAGCACAATTTTTCACCAATTAATATTCGGATTTTTTCAGAATGAGCGCCGCAAAAAGGTATGTAGTTGGTCTGACGGGTGGAATCGGTAGCGGCAAGTCTGCTGCCGCCGAGATATTTAGAACATGTGGGGTTGAAGTCATTGACGCCGACTCACTGGCTAGAGAAGTCGTCGAACCAGGCCAGCCAGCACTGGACGATATAGCCGCTTACTTCGGCAGCGAGTTACTTACTGCCGAAGGGCATCTCGATAGGGCAGCGCTGCGAAAAATCGTGTTCTCGAATCCCGAACAAAAATCCTGGTTAGAGAATTTATTACATCCGTTAATTGCCGAATTACTGCAGCGCAGGCTGAATGCCACGAAGTCTCCTTATGCAATTCTGGAATCCCCACTTCTGTTGGAAACCGAGCAATACAAACTAGTAGATAGAGTTATCGTCATCGACGTTAATGAAGAAATACAAATAGCTCGATCAGTAAGAAGAGACGGTAGCGATGAAGCAGTAATTAGGTCTATCATCGCCTCTCAGATTGATCGGTCCAAGAGAATTCAGCATGCGGATGACCTTGTATCTAACGAAGAAGGCCTAGAGCAACTCAGAGAAAAAGTTGAGGCACTTCACAGTAAATATTTAGAGATGGTGGCTGAAAAATGAATACAAAGACTACCAGCGTCGACTGCCCAAATTGTAAAAAATCGGTGGAGTGGGCGGATGAGAATAATTTCCGACCTTTTTGTAGCAAGCGCTGCAAGCTAATCGACTTTGGAGGATGGGCAAGCGAACGCAATAGCATTCCCGGAGAGTCCGTTTACCCAGCCGCAGAAGATGAATACGACCAGTAGTCGAACCCCTTAGCTTTGGGCAGAGGCAGATTCTTATTAGAGCGGCGTTCCTATCATAGCAGGCATTGGCATCCAATAGAACTTACTGCTCTCATCGTGCACGTCATTGTTAAGAAAGATAAGAAGATAATTACCATCCAGTGAGACTCTAATCTTCCTAATCGTCTCTGCTTCTAGTAAACCCAGCTCAAAATCTTCTAGAATTAAATGCGTAACCACGTCAAAGAAGTAGAGCTTATCGTTATCCGTGGCAATTAGAATCGTGCCCGCATTGTTGAATGTAGCACTCACCGGCGAACTACCTAAAAACCACTCTCCATCGGAATCAAAATAATCATCCGGCGCCATATCGACGATACTGAAATTCTGTGCGCTGCGATTGCCATCAGGGCAAGTGTAGGCGAGCCTCGTACCGTCAGGTGAAATCGCAAAATCTGTGCAAGAACTACCTACCGCGATATCGGTATTGGGAAGAAAAGTAAGCGCATTTGTCAGCGTATCAAAATCGAAAGTAGCAAGGTTTGACGCGGTAGCCAAAAATACGTGATCCAAAACATCGTCGTATTCAATTCTTACTGGGTCTTCAAGGGGGATACTTTGAGTTAAGAAACTGCCATCTTCCGACATTAACCCCATCCAAAGACCCGTAGACGAGTAAGGCGTGCCTGCGCCGGGGTCAGTTTGGATATTGTCATACATAAGAGCGAATACATTACCGTCTTCGCCGAGGGCCAGATCTCGTAGCGACCATCTGTAGTTAAACCCGCCAATATTCTGAATAACGTTGTTGGAAGTAATGCTGCCCGTATTTAAATCAAGCTTATAGAGCCTCTGCGTTTCTGGATGCACTGTCATGAAGATCGTTCCATTGTCTTCATCAACTGTGAATTGATCGGGTATCTGACTGAAACTATAAGTATTACCCGTTTCGCCAGATATCAGGTTTCGCTCGACCACGCGGTTACGTACAGAATCACCAATCAACACCCAACCGTGGCACAAAGGCACAAAGTCCTGACTGGACTCAGTGATTAAACCGCCACCCAACGCTGAAATCGTTGCCTCCGAGGGCCCCGACTGAACAGCAGCAATGCTAAGCGTTTCGAAGAGCATCGGGTTAGAGCCTTCTATGAATTCCATCCTAAAGGAAAGCTGCTCTTCATTGAAATTAACACTCGGCACATCCAAAACCCCGGAATTAATGGAGTAACTCGATGCACCGACAGCGACGCTCGATACCGTAGGAGGAGCAAATGCGCTGCAATTCAGTAAATCAGCACCGGAAACTGGTGGCGCAGTTACGCCTGTACCGGTGATTTCTGCTTGAGTCAGCTGAAAGATTAGATCGTTCGCGTCAATCATCCGCATCTGTAAAGCGATTTCACCTATTCCGGCCACCTCTACATTTTGAACTCCCAGTGTATAGCCATCGAAGCGGGCAGAGTCTGTAGCAATTGCTGGAGCGACTCCCGATGTAAAGGTTAGCGAGTAGTTTGTACGAAATTTAACTCCCGTCCAAGCAGGAATACCTGTATCCAAAACGTTAGATGGCAGCACTGAACTCTTAACTCTAAACGCAACATAT
>CALKDE010000232.1 GCA_938082955.1 uncultured Pseudomonadales bacterium | reverse complement strand
TTTCGTTTCTCACGAAACGCCAGAAAACCCTAAATACATCGCAATTGATTGCGCAATAATCGGCAGTCTTACCAAAGATGACCAGGAATACCTAGCAAAGAACTTACTCGCACTGTTCAAGCGCGACTACAGAAAAGTTGCCGAACTTCATGTGGCCTGCGGGTGGGTGCCAAAGAATACCAAGATACATGAATTCGAATCGGCAATACGCAGTGTCTGCGAACCGATCTTTGAAAAGCCCTTGAAAGAAATTTCCTTCGCAAATCTATTGGTACAGCTTTTCAGGACCGCGAGTCGTTTCGATATGGAAGTACAGCCTTCACTTGTTCTGCTACAAAAAACCTTGCTAAATGTTGAAGGCCTAGGCCGGCAACTCTATCCCGATCTGGACCTTTGGACGACCGCCCTTCCCTATCTGGAAAACTGGAACAAGAAACGGCTCAATCCATTCACTTTGCTAGGCAGAATTCAGGAAAATATTCCGAATTGGATTGACCAACTACCACAGCTTCCACAGCTGTTTATCGACGCAGCCACCGAAAGCAAGCAGCTTGGCCAGATCAACGCGTCCCTGCAATCGCAGCAGAGGCAAACCCTGCAGAACACGCAGCGCCAGAATCGTAAATTCCGCCTCCTTGGCGCAGCCCTAGTGGTCGCTGCTGCTTCTAGCCGCATTCCAGCTATCCATGAGGCCATGACAAACTTACCTCTGGCCACGGTATCCCTAGCCTTGGCGGGCGTTTACCTTTTGTGTTTTAGACGGTGAGACTGCATACTTAGCTGATGCCTTCGTATCTCGATCAAATTCAATGGAATGAACAGGGCTTAGCACCTGTAATCACTCAAGACGCAGGCTCTGGACGAGTTCTCACGCAGGCTTGGGTGAATCCAGAGGCACTGAAAACAGCGGTTTCAGAGGGCCGCGCTGTTTACTGGTCACGCTCCCGCTCAAAGCTGTGGAGAAAGGGTGAAGAATCCGGCATGGTACAGAAGCTTGTAGAAGTTCTGCTTGATTGCGACAATGACTCACTGTGCTACCGAGTTGAGCAAGTAGGTGGAATCGCCTGTCATACTGGACGGGAGAGCTGCTTTTATAAAAAGCTGACCAATGATACCTGGGAAACGGTTGATCCAGTCTTGATTGACCCTGACCAGCTCTACAAGAAAAGCTCATGAGTGATGTACTAACAGAATTAGCTGCAATTTTGGAACAACGTAAGAAGTCTTCCAGTAGTGATTCCTATGTTGCCAGCTTGCACGAAAAGGGTCTTAATAAGATCTTAGAAAAAATTGGTGAAGAAGCAACTGAAACAATCTTGGCCGCAAAGGACTTCGGCGAACAAACAGAGAAAGATTCAAAGGCAGTGATAAATGAAACTGCAGATTTGTGGTTTCATACAATGGTTATGTTAAGCCATCTTGATTTGACACCGCAGCAGGTGTTGGATGAATTGCAAGAACGCTTTACTATATCTGGCCTTGCAGAAAAGGCATCTCGACAAAACTAGTTACCGCTACGCACAACACTGCGTAGCAGATTTGGAGGTTTATCATGGGTGGAATAGGAATTTGGCAACTGCTGATTATTTTGTTGATCGTAGTTATGCTTTTTGGCACGAAGAGACTAAAGAATTTAGGCACAGACCTCGGCGGCGCCTTGAAGGGTTTTAAGACAGCCATCAAGGAAGACGAAGAAGAGCAGACAACTGAGATCGATGACGGCGTTACTGGCGAGACTATAGACGCCACTGCCGAGAAAGTTGAAACCAAGTAAGTAGTCGACCCGCTGTTTCCCGATGCCATGCGCATCGCCTCTCTATTCACAGGCTTGACCTGTGATTCCGGTTACGTACTATGTTTAACATCGGCTCATTCGAAGTTCTGCTGATATTTATCATTGCACTGCTTGTGCTTGGTCCAGAGCGACTGCCTGGCGCCGTGCGCACCACCGGATTATGGATCGGCAGGTTTCGTCGCAGCTTCTATAAAGTGAAAAACGAAATCGAAAGAGAATTGAACGCAGATGAAATTCGGCGCCAGCTCCACAATGAAACTGTTATGGCTGAAATCGAAGATGCCAAGTCAAGCATCGAAGGCGTAGCAAAAGATACCGAGAAGTCAGTTAACAACATCGTGAATTCTGCCAACTTTGATCCGGGCGCCTCGCAAGCCTCTGCAGACACTGCCAAGAAGAATAGTGAAGATGAAAGCGCCGCCATCGAGTCTCTCGCTAAGAATGACAAGTCGCTTACGGGCGAATTGAAGGACATGAGCAATCAGGTAGAAAACGTAACCAAGCAAATCTATAGCGGCGGCAAGAATCCCAAGCTAGCCGACGCTGACAATTCCACCGACTCCCTTGATACTAAGAAAGAAAATGGCAACAGCTGAAGAACAGAAAGAGTTAACACTCATCGATCACCTGGTTGAACTGAGAGATCGAATTCTTAAAAGCATAATAGCGATAATACTATTCTTTCTGTGTTTGTTTTACTTCTCCAATGACATTTACACCTATGTTGTCGATCCGCTGATTCGGGCCTTGCCAGAAGGATCTACGATGATAGCTATCGACCCTACGTCGCCATTTTTCGCGCCTTTCAAGCTCACGTTCTATGTTTCGTTTCTTCTTGCCGCGCCCTACGTGCTCTATCAGCTATGGTCCTTTATAGCTCCAGGGTTGTATAAGAATGAGAAAAGCGTCGCGATACCGCTTTTCATCTCTAGCGTTCTGCTCTTTTATGGGGGCATTGCGTTCGCTCGTTACGTTCTATTTCCCTTTGCCTTCGCGTTTTTTATATCAGTGGCACCTGAAGGTATATCAGTAATGCCTGATATTAATAGCGTCCTCAGTTTCGCGCTTACCATATTCTTAGCCTTCGGTATCGCCTTCGAGGTTCCTATAGCCGTGTTCATTCTGATCTGGACAGGTATCGCCGAGCCAGATTCCCTATCAGAGAAACGCCCTTATGTGATCGTTGGTTGCTTCATCGTGGGCATGCTACTGACACCGTCGGACCCGTTTACGCAGTCAATGCTGGCAATACCCATGTGGCTGTTGTTTGAGGTAGGAATAATTGCCGGGCGCATGGTGAAGAAACGCCAACCTAGCGATGAAGCAGACGCCTGAGATTAGAGCTAAACAATTTTGTAACACCATTAGCCTTTGTACTGTTCCCAGATCTAGGCATGTCTTTGTCGATATCCCTCAGCCTGAAAAATTGAGCAGAACTGGAATACCGACCACTTAAATAAGTGAGATTTATTTTGGGATTTTTCCATAGCCTACCTAGCGTCATTAAATACCCAATTTGCATTTTATTTATTCTTGCTTTGTTAATATTTATTTTCCTCAGTTTTTCTCCTGTTTTTGGCGCGCGTCCAGATGAGAATAGTAAAATAATTATTGAAAAATCAAAAAACTTTGTTGCTGGCAAGTTTCTTAATTTACAATCAGACTATACAAACACAGCATCTCTTTCAGACTCTTCTGGTAAGGGCTCAACATTAATGAGCTGGATCTCTCCTGCTGAAGATAAAAACCCTATAGCCCCTCTTCCAACCATTCAATTTCATGGAAACACTTTAACCGAAGGCAAGTTTGTCTGGCTAGGACACTCCACATTACTAATGAATACGGCTGGTTTAATTGTAATGACAGATCCCGTATTCAATAGAGCTTCTCCGGTGCCCATTTTTGGAAAGCCTTTTACCTATGAGAACCCAATAAATATCGATGACTTACCCAAAGTTAATGCTGTCGTAATTTCTCATGATCACTATGACCATCTTGATTCAAAGGCAATCAAAGATCTTTCAAAAATTGTTGATCGATTTTTTGTGCCGTTAGGCGTTAAAGCGCATCTAGAAAGATGGGGGGTTGATGCCGATAAAATTAGCGAGCTGGATTGGCATGACAGTGAGGACTATAAAAATGTTAAATTCACCCTAACACCTGCCCAACATTTTAGTGGTCGAGCACCGGGAAAATTAAACTCAACGTTGTGGGGCTCGTGGATAGTTTCTTCAGAAGAAGTAAAGGTCTACTTTAGTGGTGATGGTGGTTATTCAGAAACATTTAGAGAGCTAGGAGACCGATACGGTCCTTTTGATATAGCTTTTGTTGAAAACGGCGCTTACAACGCAGACTGGTCAGACGTTCATATGTTTCCCAATGAAACCGTCCAGGCCAGTATTGACCTAAAAGCCAATGTACTTTTTCCAATTCATTGGTCTAAATTTGACCTCTCTATTCACCCTTGGGATGAGCCTATAATTCGCGTTACTGCAGAGGCTGACAAAAAAAATGTCAACCTTGCAACTCCAATGATTGGTGAAGTATTTGAGTTAACCAACTTGCCCAAAAACCTCTGGTGGGAAGATCTTAGAAATTAAGATGAAATCGAGGTGCTAAAAATTTGCTCACAGCTACCCAAGTCAGACTTTGAGAATAAACGTGACCGGTCCATCGTTTTCCAGACTTACTTGCATGTCTGCGCCGAACTTCCCAGATTGCACAAACTCATGCTGTTCTCGCGCGGCTTGCTCTAGCTTGTTGTAGATTACTTCGGCCTCCTCTGGAGGCTTAGCAGATGAGAACCCTGGACGAAGCCCTTTCTGTGTTTGTGCAGCCAGAGTAAATTGCGACACCAGCATTAGCTCGCCGCCGATGTCCTTCAGGTCGAGATTCATCTTGCCGTCTGCGTCGGCAAAAATTCTGTAAGCGAGAATCTTGTCGAGTAGCTTCTGTGCAAGTTTG
>CALKDE010000231.1 GCA_938082955.1 uncultured Pseudomonadales bacterium | reverse complement strand
CTATGGCTGATATGCACATGACAGGCCATGATCATGAAGCCATGATGGACTCGTCTGCGAAACAATCAATGGTGGATGCCCACGAGCATGGCTCCGAAGACTGCGATGATTACTGCATGAATTGCAGTAATCACTGTTCCAGTACAGCAACGATTCCCTCTTCGAGTAATATCTTTGGGTCTGATCAAAAATTCTATAGCATTATCACTGGCAACACGCTAAGTCGCGCGTATCTACTGTATCGGCCCCCAATATCCGCCTAGCGGATTGGCGGGCATTATTTTTTCAAATTCCCTAGTCATTGAAATCTAATCGCCGTACTTGGTTGCACCTGTGTGCTCCTTTAGTTTAGTTGACTGCTCCCGATCCTCACTGCCGTAATCGAACCGTTTAGTGTATTCGCGCCACTGCGCGTAAATTAAATCAGTAGGAGCAGTTTATGAAGGGCAAACAACCTTCTATCAATCAATTTGGTTTGACTTCTTCATCGGTGATCAAGTCGCGGCGCCGTTTCGTCCAAGGCCTAGCCGGGGGCGGACTATTAAGCGCCGGATTAGCAAGTAGCCACTATGTCTACGGCAGTCCACAGATGAGCGCGGCGCGTAGACCCGAGGTGCTCCAAGGCAAGACATTCAACCTGTCCATTGATGAGACCATGGTCAACTTCACCGGCAGTACGCGTAGAGCAACTGCTATCAACGGGTCGATTCCGGCGCCGACGCTGCGCTGGAAAGAAGGGCAAGAAGTTACGATTAATGTGACTAATCACCTCAATCGGCAAACCTCACTTCACTGGCATGGCATGATCCTGCCCTTTCAGATGGACGGAGTACCCGGTATTAGTTTTCCGGGTATAGCGCCAGGTGAAACTTTTCAATACCGATTTAAAGTACAGCAGAGCGGCACCTACTGGTATCACTCCCATTCTGCGTTTCAGGAAATGACTGGCATGTACGGCGCCATAATCATTGAACCGGCTTCAGGTGAGGAGATCCAAGCTGAGCAGGATCACGTGATCATGTTGTCTGAATGGACGGACGAAGATCCGATGTACGTGTTTCAGAAGTTGAAAACGATGGGGCACCTATACAACTTCAATCAGCCGACTCTGCCGGGGCTAGCTCGCGATATCGCCGAGCGAGGTCTGGGCGCCGCGATGAGCAAGCGTGACATGTTCAATGCCATGCGTATGAAACCGACTGATTTGGCTGACCTGTCTGCAGAAACGCTGACCTATCTTGTCAATGGTGTTACGCCTGCGGGTAATAGCACTAGCCTATTTGAGAAGGGCCAACGTGTGCGCTTGCGTATTATTAATGCGGCTGGAAACACTTTCTTTGATGTGCGCATTCCAGATTTACCCATGACAGTAGTGCAAGTCGATGGCAGAAATGTGGAACCGGTTACGGTCGATGAGTTTCGCCTGGGAGCGGGTGAAACCTATGACGTTGTTGTCACCCCCACTGAAGATGCCTACACGTTCTTTGCGGAGACGATGGATCGAACTGGCTTTGCTCGAGGGACTCTTTCGGCGAGGCCTGGTCTGTCTGCTCCTGTGCCACAGCGCAGAGAGGCACAGTGGCTTTCGATGGTGGACATGATGGGAAATATGTCCGGTGGCGGACATGATATGGCTGGGATGGATCATGGTGACATGCCAATGGCCATGGACAATCCGGTTAGAGGCAGGCATGCCACGTCAGAGTTTGGTCCTAGTACTGACATGCGCGTGGATTTTCCGCGCACCAATCTAGATGACCCGGGAGTGGGTCTTCGTAACACTGCGCATCGTGTGCTTACGCTGGCCGACTTGAGATCGCTAGGGGGTCCATTTGACAATCGCGAGCCCGAACGGGAAATCGAGCTACATCTGACCGGCAATATGGAACGCTATAGCTGGTCAATAGATGGTTTGGAGTACGGTAATTCTACGCCGATTCACTTTCGTCACGGTGAACGGCTGCGGGTTCATCTTCATAACGACACGATGATGACTCACCCCATGCATCTGCATGGAATGTGGAGTGATATTGAGGATGAAGATGGGAATTTCCTTGTCCGTCGACACACCGTGCCTGTGCAGCCGGCACAGCGGGTTAGTTTTAGCGTGACTGCAGACGCTCTGGGGCGTTGGGTCTGGCACTGTCACTTGTTATTCCATATGGACGCGGGGATGTTTCGCGAAGTAGTTGTTGTATGAACAAGGCAACAATGACTCTGGGTATAGTTGCTGCGCTAGCACTTAGCCTGAATGGAAAAGTAATAGCTCAGGATAGCGACCATCAAATGCATCACACCGGTAATGAGGTTCCTGAAATGCCACAGGCTGTTGGTTCAGGAATGATTTATGAGAATTCAGCAACAGACACCGCTGATGATGCCGCGCAGGCTGCGATGAATCATGAGCAGATGAACCATGATGAGATGAATCATGAGCAGATGAACCATGATGAGATGAATCATGAGCAGATGAATCATGATGCAATGAGTCACTCTGATATGGCTGTGATGGATGCTGATGCGCTGCGTGATCCACATGCTTACTCTGGCGGGTATGAGCGTGCATCGGGGCCGTATGCCTTGACATCACAGCGCCAGGTTGTTTTGGCAGATGAGGCTACCTTCGTTGGTGTATGGATGGATCGGTTCGAATTTGTCGATCATGGGGATGGCCAAGGTACAGAAATGGAAGGCTTTGCTTGGCTTGGTAATAGTTACCGCCGCCTATTGCTGCAAACTCAGATCGAGACCGTTGGAGGTGAAGTGGAGGAAGGCGAGGTAGACCTTTTGTACTCACGTGCTGTCTCACCCTTTTGGGATATACGCGGGGGTTTGCACCATTCTTTTGGAGAAAATGCGGACAGAGACTGGGCAACGATTGGGTTTAAAGGTCTGGTACCTTACTGGTTTGAGGTAGATGCAGCTCTGCATCTTGGTAACAAAGGCCGCACAGCCTTTGACCTAGAGGTCGAGTACGAATTATTGCTGACCCAGCGATTGGTGCTACAGCCACGCATCGACATAAAGGCTTTTAGTCAAAAAGATATCGAGTTAGGCCGTGGGTCAGGCCTGTCCACTATCAAGGCTGGTGCTCGTTTGCGTTATGAGTTTGATAGACAGTTCGCCCCTTACTTGGGCGTTGAGCGCGTCAAAAGATTTGGTGAGACAGCAGATCTGCTGCCATTGAGTTCAAGCCGGATGGAAACCCATTGGGTGCTTGGCCTTCGGTTTTGGTACTAGGTGTGGTGATGCTAGAAATAGTTCGGCACCGGCAGTTTAGCGGTGTCACTATTTTAACTGATAGTATATTTACTCACTCATAAGCGCTTGGTAGTGACGTTGGGTCAAGTCTTATAGTTACACTGCCTTCAAATCACGAATTAATCGATAGTGCTTCTAGCGATCCCTGCACCGGCCCGAATTATGACATGCACAGTTTGGCTGCCGTTGACGCTCCAATTGCACTACTAATAGCAGGATTGCCCGATGTCATTGAAACATTCGGTAAGAAAGAGGATGTTAATAGTGTCAGAGTTTGACTTGCCACAGTTTAGGGCTCACTTAATTTCTAGAGTCAAAACGGCAAGTCAAATTGGATTAATTCTTCTATGCTACTTGGGTTCTCAGA
>CALKDE010000230.1 GCA_938082955.1 uncultured Pseudomonadales bacterium | reverse complement strand
TTTGGATGCTGGCCTATCGAGACCGCGCTCATCGCACGGAAGTCTGGACTGCCTTCGCTGCCGATCCTGAATGGGTCGAGCTAAGAGCGAAATACGAAGTACCTATTTCTGCGGACACGTTCATGATGAGCGCCACAGATTATTCCAATCTAAAATAAGACAGTCTCCGCAATTTTCCGCTAGGTCGGCAATATCACAAGTGAGCGCTGCCGACCTAGCGCAAATGTAGAGGCCTGTTAACTACTCGATAAGTAGTTCTTCGCCAACGATATCGCTGCGCTACTGTAGTAGTATGATTGCTCATGTCCCTGTGCGATAGCGTATTCAGGCGGCTAGTTGAACGCACAAAAGACATCGACGAGCGGTGTAGACTGCGGCCCAATTAACGGTATACAGTAGTCTATTCGGCAAATTCAATAATAATGAGTATCTGTTTAAGGAGTAGAAAGAGTATGGGAAAGCTATCTAGTTTGATGGGCGCGGTATTCGCGGTTTTGTCTTTCAACGCCATTGCGGCTGACGCGCCGGAGACAATCACTGTAACCAGTTCAGCGTTCGACCATCACGGTACGGTTCCCGAAGAGTATTCGGCCTACAGTGAAAATAAGTCTATCGATCTTAGCTGGTCTAATCTGCCCGCAGGCACTGTCCAACTAGCCTTGATCTGCGACGATCCAGAAGTTGTAACAATTGGTATGATGGAGACGCCATTCCCACATTGGGTGGCTTATAACATCCCCGCCTCAGCCTCAGGTTTACCTGAAGGTATGACTAAAGAGGCGGTCGTGACTGGAGTTTCTGGTCTAGACGGGATGATCAATGGTCTCAACGGTACGCGTCAACCAGGTTACTTCGGCCCGCGCCCGCCGGTGAATGGACATCTTCATGCTTACCATTTCAGAGTTTATGCGATCGATGCCGACCTTGATTTGGCAGAGGGACTGAATAAGGATGATCTGCTCGCGGCAATTGACGGCCACGTACTTGCTACGGGTATGTTGATGGGGCATTACGAGCGTAAGGAGCAGTAGTTCCTTCAACCCCCGTTATGCACGACGACTGAAAGCGGGCTTTGGCCCGCTTTTTCGTGGTTATCAGTCTAGGTTTTTTCAATGGAGCGCTGCTTGGTGTTTTCTAGAGATACTCATGGGGCCTCGATATTGATCGTCAATCTTCGCGAGCAAGTGAGTTCAAGTATTCTTCTGCTTTCTTAAAATCTCTAGACAGTGCTCTATTGAATCCGAGCCTTACAAGAAAGGCGGTAAGACGCGAACTGGGTTTGTACGCGACAGACACCTCCGCCTTGACTGTTTCATCCTGTAGCTCACTAAATTGGTAGTACCCGATGGAGTAGCCTATCGGCACGCTTACCGTGGACTTCGCCATATCCGTGAAATAGGCGAATGTATTGGGTGGTTCAAAGATAATAATTCTTTGAACAAGACGTTTTCCATCATCCATCGTCGTAATTCTTTGTGAGCCAACACCGACTGCTTCTGAGTTTTGCGAATTGGAGTTGTCGAAGCTAATGTCCGAAATACTTTCGGAGTACTCAGCAAGTCTGCTTAGTAATGCATCGAAGACTACGTCTATTGGTTGTGCAACGATGATCTCCACAGTGTTGTCAGGACTGGCAATAGCTCGTGCAACTTCGGCTGCAATGAATTGGCCATCGAATTTTTCTGCAGCAGATAGCTGGCCTGGAGAAAGGCTGATGAGAATGACGGAAAGAAGTTTTATCCCGAAGACAAACGCTTTTCTGCTAGATGACACTAAGTAACCTTTCCTGATTGTGACATTCATGAGTAGGGCTCTTGAAAGAAAAATAATTTATTCGTATAGAGGCAGGCAAGATAACATTTTGCTGAGCGGGGTCAACGAGGAGCTGCCGGATTACTCTCTTCTGGGTTCTTAGCGAATGGTTGCAAGAGTAAGGTATTCAGGGAGACTGACTGGCCTTCGCCATAACCCTCTATGCCCAGTTCCATTTTCTCGTGGCCAGTTAAAGGCTGGGCCTGGTAGCTTGAAAATACCCTATCCCACCAAGGAAAATTAAATCCGAAGTTCTTGTTGTGCTCCGCATGCTCCACTGAATGATGCACGCGGTGCATGTCCGGTGTCACCAGGAAATAGCGCAACACAGTATCGAGCTTAGTGGGTATCTTGATGTTGCTGTGATTGAACATCGATGTCGCGTTGAGGAGTATTTCAGAAATCAATACCGCAATCACTGGCGGTCCCATTACTACTATTAGGCAGAGTTTAATAGCAGTCGAAATAATAATAGACAGAGGGTGGAAGCGTATCCCAGTGGTAACGTCATAATCGAGATCAGTGTGGTGAACCCGATGCAGACGCCATAGTGGATTGAATCGATGATACAGCCGGTGCTGCCAATAAATAATCAGGTCAAAGATTACTAGATAGGCTAGAAGGCTTATCCAAGAGGCAGTCTGAAAATTGTTGAGCAAGCCCCAGCCCTTCTCTGCCGTCATCTGTGCGGCGGTGACTCCGGCGACAGGAATGAGTATCGCGACTAAAAAAGTATTCACAAAACTGAGGCTAAAATTACTGAGCCAGCGCCTAGCTTTCGAATGGTGCAGCTGTCGCCTCGGCCATAGGATTTCCAGAGTTGCAATAGCCAGCAACATGGCCACGAAGACCAGTAGACGAATGGAGGGTTCCGATGTGATGTTTAGCTCGCTCATATTTGCATTTGATAATACTTTGCACGTTTGGGCCCGCGGCTACACGGGCCTCTACGAATTGCTTTGGTAACTATAACCAAACCTCCCGATTGTCATGACGTCCAATTTGTCTATCTAGCTTAAGATC
>CALKDE010000229.1 GCA_938082955.1 uncultured Pseudomonadales bacterium | reverse complement strand
CAGCAAGCTCAAGTAGAAGAAATTCTCTCGCCGCTTACTGGCTGGCGAATTGCTGCAACGCAGTTGAAGAACTTCGATACTGAACTCATGTCGGCACTTTATCTCAAGAGCCAGCGAAAGCTCTTCGATATTCGAGACAGGCTCGTTCAAAAAGACATCCGGATAACAGAGGCAGACCTTAAACCTACAGATCGCTTCCTTATGGAGCGTTTTATTACGGCGTCTGTCTCGATCGAAGGGAGTCTGAATGAGAATGATGGCTTCAGCGACGTAACACCTAGCGATTTGCGTGCCACACAATACCGACCACAGCTTAATGCGGTCTCTGTAGATATAGAGACTGACCATCATGCAAGCACCCTTTATTCCATAGGAATCTATTCGGATGATGTGTCACTAGTCTATATGGTTGGCCCAACTGAGGATTCCATAGAACAGACTGATGATGGCGGCAATCTAGAACTCTACCAGCTCAATTCTGAGCGTGAGGTTATCAGTGCGTTTGTTAAGAAGATCGCAGACTTAGACCCTGACGTGATCATGGGTTGGAATATTGTGAATTTCGACCTGCGTTGTTTGCAAGACTTCTGTGATCGGCTAAAAATGCCATTGCTGCTAGGGCGTAACAACGAGGCCATCAGCTGGCGCAAGGCAAGAGATAGCAACGATCGATACTATGCATTGTTGCCCGGTCGAGTGGTGCTGGACGGTATCGAATTAATGCGCTCTGCCACTTATCAATTCGAGAACTTCTCGCTGGAGTACGTCTCGCGTGAGCTGCTGGGCAGAGGGAAATTAGTACATGATGTTGACCAACGTGGTGCGGAAATCACTGAGCTTTTCAGCGGCGATAAACCAACACTAGCGCACTATAACCTTGAGGACTGTCGCTTAGTTTGGGACATCTTCCATAAAGAGGCGCTCATTTCTTTTGCTATGGAGCGAAGCTTGCTAACAGGGCTGGAACTAGACCGATATGGTGGTTCTGTCGCGGCTTTTGACTTTCTCTACCTTCCTCGACTACATCGCAGGGGATACGTCGCACCGTTCGTCGACCAGAGCACTGTCACTAATGTCAGTCCAGGGGGTTATGTGATGGGTTCTATTCCTGGCATTCATCAGAACGTGATTGTTCTAGACTTCAAGAGTTTATACCCGAGTATCATAAGGACCTTCCATGTAGATCCGCTGGCCTTAGCCGTTGCCGCACATGAGGAGAATCCGATCGAGGGCTATGACGGTGGAAAATTTTCTCGCGAGGAATTTATCCTGCCAGAACTGATCTCAACCCTGTGGTCCGCTCGCGATAAGGCGAAGGCTAGTAAGAACGCGGCGTTGTCTCAGGCGATCAAGATCATTATGAACTCATTCTATGGCATCCTCGGAACGGTGGGTTGCAGATTTTTGGATTCTCGTCTAGTGAGTTCGATAACCAAGCGTGGTCATGAAATTCTAATTCAGAGCAAAAATTTCATCGAAGATGCAGGCTATCAAGTAATTTATGGTGACACAGATTCTGTGTTCGTTTTATTAGGCTCGGTTCCAGATGACGAAGTAATCGTAATCGGCGACGAGCTTACGACACAGCTAAACGCGTGGTGGACGAATCGATTGAGAGAAAAATATGATATCTCCAGCTTCCTAGAGTTGGAATTCGAGACACATTTCAGCAAGTTTCTTATGCCGACAGTTAGAGGGTCAAATACCGGCAGCAAGAAACGCTATGCAGGTCTCGTTGTTGATAGTAGCAACCCAAAAAAATCCCATCTCTTGTTTAAGGGGCTTGAATCGGTTCGAAGCGACTGGTCGCCTCTGGCGCGTGAATTTCAGAAAGAATTGTATAGACGGGTATTCTTCGGTGAACCCTATGAAGATTACATAAAGCTGACGGTTCAACAATTGACCGATGGAAAATACGAGAGCGAGTTGGTTCTGCGTAAACGCCTGCGCCGAAAATTGAAGGACTATGTTAAAAATGTTCCGCCCCATGCTCAGGCGGCACGCAAGGCGGAAGATATTCGTAGGCAACGAGAATTGCCGAGCTTGTATCAGTCGGGAGGTTGGATCGAATACATCATGACAATTAATGGCGCAGAGCCTCGCCAGTATCGTGAATCGGCGATAGACTTCGAGTTCTATATAGAAAGACAGTTAGCACCCATCGCAGACTCCATATTGGCATTCAAATCATCTTCTATGGATAAAATACTAAACAATCAGATTGGGCTCTTCTAGCAACTTATATGTTAGAGATTGGGTGAATACTATTAACGAATTAATGCGGAGGAATACATGACGACTAATTTAGTACTTACCGTGATTGCTGATGATAAGCCGGGCCTAGTGGAGTTGTTATCACAGACTATCGCTTCAAACTCGGGCAATTGGCTCGAGAGCAGCATGTCTCAACTGGCCGGAAAGTTCGCAGGAATTTTGCGGATTAGCGTTGCCGATGATCGTGTAGAAAAGCTCATAGAAGAGCTGATTGGCTTGCCCTCAGAGATAAAGCTTGTCATCGAAAAAGCCGCAGATGAGCCTGTAGGGCAGCAGTCGCGGATGGTTGAGTTGAGCCTGGTAGGCAATGACCGGCCCGGCATTATCAAGGAGATCTCTGCCGCGGTAGCGGAGCTAGGCGTTAATGTCGAGCGGCTTAACACCCAATGCACACCAGCGCCGATGTCGTCCGATGCTCTATTCAAGGCGAAAGCGACTCTCGAGGTGCCGGAGCATGTCGCACTGGAGCAGCTGCAGGAAAACTTGGAGCAGTTAGCAGACGAACTGATTGTTGAGATTGAGGTAGTTGTTCGTTAGGCGCTCAATTAATTCGCGGGCCTAATTGGTGAGATCGAGTTTGAGCTTGTCGTTATAGTCGATAATATTGGTCAGTAAATTAATACACTCGACGATCTGGGACTCTTTTTCATTTGTGGGGCCTACTGAATCACTCGCTGTGTTGCCGTATAGCAATACAAGACAGGCCTTGCTCGCATCGAAGTTCTGATAGAAAAACTCAGAAAACTCATCTGATATAGCAGAGAATACGCGGTCTAAAGTTGTGCCGCTTTCAGTCTGGCGTTCAAGTAACAGCCCCTCCAACCCACTCAACTGATTAGACACCGCATTCTGTGTTGACCGACTATAGGGGGATTGTATGCTCTCAGCAAAATTCCCATTCAGCATTGGATATAAAGAGCGTAGCAGCAACTCCTCCGTAAGCATTGCCGACATCGAATCCGCAAGAATGACGATAAGTTCCGCTCCTGATGTCGATTCGATTCTCCGCCTTATACTTGGTTCTTCAGCAAGCCATAAAGACTGCAGCGCTCGAAAATCTTCAACTAAGGTGTCGGTGGCGACGGATAGAAAAAGTCGCCTGCGGTTGTTACTTAGTTGTTCTAGTGAATAGCCACTTTCTGTTTCTTGCGAGGTGAGTTCTAACACGGCATCGAAGTCGGCAGCAGGTCGGGGAACAGAATCACTATCGTATCCCCAAAGCAAAAACTCGATCACATGGAAACCCAGCGTCACTTCTGATATATCAAAGGCGCCGTGTTGTTCGCGAAGAGAGTCAACGTCTAGACTTACATTAATATCGTGTACGATGCCGCTATCGGGATAGCCATTTACATAGTCGATATATCCAGGAATTATCGGCCAGTGATTGATCTGATACTGAATCTGCATTAGCGCTAAACTGCCCTGCTCCCCAAGTAGCTGCGTGGCAAAGTAACGGTGCAGCGTAGTGAGCTCGTATGCGCTATGCGCGTCGAGCCAAGCTTGTTTTGAGAGGCTTAGATTTTCGTTGTTTGCTTGCCCAGTAAGCATGACTATCGAAGACTGAAACATTTCAATCTTAATTCCGGCTTGAATGAGGTCGGTGCCTATCTGTTCGATATATTCTAGGGCTATTTCTTTAGCGGATGCGCTTAGTTCAGGATTGAGTAATTCGAATGCACTGGGAATAATTTCTTTTACTGATTCAATTTTTTGAGGTTCAGCTGTTTCGTCGCTGCACCCGACAAGAAGCAGGGACGCTAGTACTGCGATTCCCATTCTTCGCAGGGTCAAACCTAAATTGAGATATGTTTGCATAAGCGTTACGTGATGCACTAGCTTCGTAGCGTTAGAATTTTCCAGCCTTCGGATTCTGCTTTTTCACGCAACCTCTGGTCAGGATCTACTGCCACTGGCGTTGCCACCTCTTGTAGTAGAGGTAGATCATTTATGGAGTCACTGTAGAATACGGCATCACTCAGATTGAAACGGGTTTCTTGCTGGTCTAACCATGCATTGAGTTTCGCAACCTTTCCGTCTTGATAGCAGGGAGTGCCTAAAATTTTTCCGTTGTACATACCGTTACTAATTTGTAGTTGTGTCGCTATTATTAAATCGGCATTGAAGAGTTTAGCGATCGGCGTTGAGATGAACTCATTGGTAGCGGTAATGATAATGCAGAAGTCTCCGGCGTCCAGATGTGTGCGCACGAGTTCTTTGCCCTTATCTAGAATGATAGGCTTAACAGATTGTTCCATGAATTTAGCAATTAGCTTCGCTCGCTGTGTTCGGTCGAGTTGCATTACAGGCTGTAGTGTAAACGCGACGTAACCGTGTATGTCTAATGCACCCTGCTTGTATTGATCGTAGAAGTGATCGTTTTTCTCGCGATGGGCTTTCTCTTCGACCAGGCTATTGCTGATCAAGAACTCTCCCCAGGCGTGATCGCTGTCGCCTTCTAGTAGCGTATTATCTAAATCGAATAAGGCTAACTTTCCTGAACTGATCGGCTGCATACAGATTCTCTTCCATTTTCTCAACGTGGTTAGCTTGCTGACACACTAGCGATTCAAGCGATTTGAGCATTATAGCCGCCTCGTAGGTAATTCTGTACTGGAAGAGCTCTTGAGCAGGCTTTTTTGGCTTGCTAATATAGAGCTTAACATATTGATATTAATGGGAAATAGTGGTTTTTTCTAAAGTTTGGTCATTGATTAGGAGGGAAGGTTTGTGAAACAATGAATGATTACTTTCATAATAAGGGCCTGCAGCGGTGATAGATTCAGAAGGATTTCGTTCGAATGTAGGCATTGTCATTTGTAACAGGCAGGGACAGTTGCTGTGGGCGAAGAGAATAGGGCAGAGTGCGTGGC
>CALKDE010000228.1 GCA_938082955.1 uncultured Pseudomonadales bacterium | reverse complement strand
GCGCAAGTCCTCGCTCATCTTGCCTTTCGAGAAGGCGCAGAACTGACACTTGAAGTAGCAGACATTGGTGTAGTTTATGTTTCGATTTACAACGAAGCTTACTGTGTCTCCATTACACTCATGTCTTAGTCGATCAGCTTGCTGTGTTATGTAGCTGAAGTCTGCACCGCGGCTCTCGAACAGGCGGCTCACGTCTTCAATTGAAATCTCCGCCTGCGCTTCGCACGCAGCGACGATTCTTTGAACATTACTCGATACTTGCTCAGCGGTGACAGCGCTTTCCAGCAATTGTTTATCAAGGTGCGGGATCGGTTCAGTGGCACCAGGTGTCCAGTTGTCTCTCTTAGCAAATCCACAGCTATCACTTTGCTTAAGTATTGGGAATTTCAATTGCGGGTCTAGCCACTTATCTGGGTCTAGTGCAAATTCAGGGTAGATAGTTAGTCGCTGATCAAGGAACTTGCCGGCGGCAGCAGTCTCTCTGGCTAGATTGTCGAGGTGAGGCCATGGCGCCTCTGGATTTACGTGATCGGGCGTAAGAGGTGAGATGCCGCCCCAATCGTTGATGCCGGCATTAACTAATTGTGGAAGTACGCCCGGGCTTAAGTTTGGGGGCGCCTGAATATTCATCTGTGCACCAAAGATAAGCCTTGCTACCGCCAGAGTCCAGACCAGTTCATTCAGGTCGGGTTCTGGTGCCTGCGCCATTTTGGTGTTTTGTTTTGCGCGAAAATTTTGCACGATGACTTCTTGCAGATGGCCGTGTTTCTCGTGTGTGCCACGCAGCGAAAGCAGGGATTCGACTCTCTCTAGCCGGGTTTCACCTATGCCGATTAGGATGCCCGAGGTAAAAGGCACGCCAGCTTGGCCGGCAAGTTCAATCGTCTCCAGCCTCGTCACCGGGTCTTTGTCGGGGGAGCCGTAGTGCGGCATACCTTTTTCGCAGAGTCTAGATGATGCTGACTCCAACATGATTCCCATGGATGCACTGACTTGGCGGAGTTTGTCTATCTCCACTTTAGTCATATTACCTGCGTTGATGTGGGGGATCAGGCCTGTTTCTTTCAAGACGGCACCGGCTATTTCAATGACGTAGTCGATGGTGGATTCGAAGCCTAATTCGGCAAGCGCCTCGCGAGCGGCTTTGTAGCGTAGTTCAGGCTTTTCACCCAGAGTGAATAGTGCTTCCTGACAGCCCTCAATGGCACCTCGATGGCAGAGAGCCAGGACCTGCTCTACGCTCATATACGCTTGATCGATTCGCTTGGGTGTACGTGCGAAGGTGCAGTAATGGCAGACGTCGCGGCAGAGATGCGTCAGAGGTATGAATACTTTTTTGGAATAAGTGATGATGTTGCCATGGGCACTATCGCACAAAGCCCTTGCCTCACTAGCAAGATTTGCGGTGTCTGTTCTCGAGGCCAGCGCTAATGCAGCGGTCTCGCTGAGCAGAGTTTGCGATGTCTTGTGTATTTGTGTTTCTGGTAGCAAAACAGCGACCTATTCCCAAATTAGTAAAAGATGCTAGATTACCAGTCTCAGAGCTAAAAAGAGAGTAAGAAAATGCTTATAGAGCAGTCATTTGGAAGGTCGATTAAGCGAAATGACGTGGTCCGGCAATTCTGGCCTGCGATCGTTGTTTTTCTGCAGATGCTAGGGCTCACTCTTCTCCTTCTGCAACAGAGCTACGGACAGCAAGTCGAAGAGAGTCGTTTCTTGCTTGACAACGTCAGGGTGATTGTCGGTGACGGGACCGTATTGGAGTCTGCGGCATTGTTGATCGAGGGCAGTCGTATCACCGCTGTTGGGTCGCGATCAGAAATCGAGCCTGATGTCAGCGTTGAGGTGATCGATTTGAGTGGCAAGACAATCATACCTGCCTTGATAGACAGTCACGCACACTTAGGTTACGAGGGGCACACGAGTTGGGGTGCGGAAAACTATAGCCGTGAAAACCTCATCGAGCACCTGCAACGTTATGCTTATTACGGTTTTTCGGCAGTATTCTCGGCGGGTAGCGATCCGGATGCGCTTGCCTATGAGGTGCAACAGGCTCAGTTAGGCGGTGAGTTTTCTAGCGCTCGCTTTCTCTTTGCCGCAGGTATGGCGCCCCCAGGGCAGGGGCCGAATGATCAGTTCCTGACACACACGGTCGCACTGGAGAAAGAGACAGGCCAACGCATCTTATACGGGGTAGGCAGTGTGGAACAGGCTGGCGAATTGGTTCGGGAAATTGCGGCGAAAAATATTTCTGTTATTAAGATTTGGGTAGATGATCGCGGTGGTAGTCAGCAGAAACTGGCGCCAGAGCTGTACCGTGCGATCGCCGCTGAAGCTGTTGAGAATGGCATCGAAATTTACGCTCACCAGCAATACGCTGAAGATATGCCAGGCTTGTTAGATGCTGGTGTCAGTGGGTTCTTGCACGGCAGGATAGGTGTAGGCCTTGGTCGGGAGATTGCGCAGCAACTAACTGCTGCAAATGCCTTTGTTGTTCCGAATATGGGCTTGGGGGAACTGCGCCGCGAGGCAATTGGCAGTGACCCGTTTCTTCGTGCCTCATTGCCGGAATCTGTGGCTGCCCGTCTAGGAGAAAGCGCTCAGAGATTGCGCGAGCCCGATAGAATAGAAGCGCGCGAAGCTGAACTGCGTGCCAGCTTTGGGCACCTGCTTGATGCTAATGTTGATATTGTTTTAGGAACGGATGCGGGAGCAGTACCTGATCATTTCTTTGGTTACACGGGGCACCGCGAATTAGAAATATTCGTACGTATGGGTATGACACCGATGCAGGCAATTGTAGCGGCTACCAGTAAGCCGGCACAGAGGTTGGGTTTGGACGATTTGGGTCTTCTCCAGTCTGGGTATAGCGCCGATTTCGTAGTGCTGGATGAAAATCCTTTAGGTGATATTCGCAATACCCGCTCGATCTCTTCGGTCTTTTTGAATGGGAAGGTGTTGGATCGAACAGGTTTGGCCGCCGGCTTTGTGCAGTAGATGTAAGTTGAGTTCAGGGCGTTAAGGCGATACGGCCGAGTTTCTGTGAATGTCTAGTGGTTGGAGTACAGGGAATATGATCCGGGATCAAGTCGGCTGGATTGGCAAGCCAAGTCTCTATCGCTGAGCGTAAACGAAATATCTGGCGGTAAAGCGCCGTCCTGCTGTTATTGATCAGTCTGCTTGAATAATGTGGTATTCAGTCTGTCTAGGTTGAATATACGCGAATTTGAACCCATCATAAAACCCGTCTTCCTCAAGTTTTACCGGCAGAGGAGAACTGCTCCATTGCGGCACGTCCACGAGCGCTGTTAATTCGATAGAATATGCCGTGTTGGCATTCATGGGGTAGTCCCCGGAGCCAGGAACACCGTCTTGTTTGTCCCACATGCCAATAGTGGTGCCTGCGGCATGACCATGCAGGCCAATCGGGTGGGTGTAGATAATGGGCCCTATACCGGCGCTTGTCGCTTGCTCTCTGGTACGGTGTAGTATTTCGTTGCCAGTACGCCCGACCTGAAAATTGTCGGTAAGAATGTCTTGCAGTTCATTGCCTTTGTGTAAGGCTTTAACAAGATAGTCTGGCACGGTTGCTTCGTTATCCTTCAATATATAGGCATTTTGTTGCGTGTCAGTTTGTAAATTTAGATAACTGATACCGAAGTCTATGTGAATCAGGTCTCCTTTATGAAAGACATTTTTGCTGGCCTGATCGTCACCGATAGCTGACTGCGAGGCATCTGATCGCATCAATTCGATCCCTGTATGAAACCAAGTATCCAAGCCCAGGTCTCTCACTCGCTGACGGTACCACCAAGAAAGGTCCTCAGTAGTAGTCTCGCCGGGCTCGACAACAGCGGCGGTAAAGCCTTCGGCTATTATTTCGTGCGCAATAGTCATTACATCTTTGTAAACTTCCATCTCAGACGCAGTACGCGTTTCCAGCCAACCTACAGCTAGGTTTTCCGCAGATACAATCCTGCTCTGTAGGTTGCTAGGAAGTGCGGCGCTGAAATCCCTTTGTTCTGAATAAGTAAGGCCATCGGCGAGCGCATAGGTGTCGGAAAAGTTCAGAGCTATTTTGCTGGGATTAAACTCGGTCAGAAGCTGAGCGATTCGTTGGTACTGATCTGGCTGTTCCTCTGGATCCCATACCCCTGGAAACAGTTCCCCCACGGCGTAACGTGCGATGGCGAGACGCTCTACTCCGCGCGAGTCGCCATGATCGATAAACATTAACACGGTTCGTCTGCGTGCATTGAGCCAAGTTGCTGGCAGCATCGTTTTTAGAACGGGGTCCTCATTGTATTCTCTGGCAATCAACACCCATGCATCTATGCCTTCGCGCTGCATTAGCTGCGGCACTAAACTGTCTAAACGGTCCTCGAGAATTTGGTTTTCGACGACTGCCCGCTCTCGTAAGGAGAGAACTTTCTCTTTTAAATCGTCAGCAAAGAGATTGCCGGAGGCAAGCCCTAGCGACAATAAAGCTGAGGCACATAGGGCGCTGATGTTTCGCGAATAATTCATGATAAAATACCGTTTATTATTAACCGCCTTGAGCCTATCATTATTTGCTCTATTGGATAACAGTTTCCAAGCAACTATCCATAGACCTGCGGGTATTGATGCAGTATTTCTATAAGTAAAGAAGAGACATTTAAAGATGAGACATATTGATCCGAATTTTGACCCTGCGCAGCACACGTTGACCGACTCGAGTTACTTCGAGGACATGCGTGTAGGTCAGCGTTTCGTTATTCCGTCGAGGACACTCGGTGATGCTAACTTTGCAGCGTTTCAACTCGCTTCGGGAGACAATCATCCAATACATTATGATGTTGAATACTGCAGGGGGAAGGGTCATCCGCATATGTTAGCTCATGGATTCCAAATAGCTATTCAGACAGCGCCAGGGGCAGGCATGTTGCCACACGTTCTTGAGGAAAGTTTGATAGGGCTAATAGAACAGAGTTCGAAATTTCTGATGCCGGTATATTGCGGCGATACAGTTTATCCTGCGCTAGAAATCAGTGAGCTGATCCCCGGCAAGACAACCGGTGTAATTGTGTTGAACAGTTCAGTGCACAACCAACATCGAGAGTTGGTGATGAGTGGCGAACAGAGGATGTTAGTGCGAAAGAGACCGCCCACTTAGTGGGTGTTCAGCTAGCGTTACTAAATATCGCAGGGAGCTACTGAGCCTCTATTTCGATGCAATCTGCTAGCTATGAATCTTATGCCTGTTGACTCTACGCCATCTAGTTCAGGAATTTCCATTTCTTCGACTACCATCATCAGTGTCGAATACCTCTAAGATTATTTCTACAGCTTCTCACAAAGTTCGTGTGCAGCAGTTATTTTTTATAGCCCTTTAAAACCGAATGTTAGATTTTATTCCGACGAGTTAATCCATAATTGGCAATTCCTGATTGGGAACTTTATAAGAAATTAAAGGCTGCAGCATGGATAGTGATTCAATAAGTCATCAATTTTGAAAACCGTTAATCGTCGATGACAGCAAAGGTATGACCTCTTTCATAGAAGAGCTAGCGAGGCTCGTCGGCTATGACCTGCTATCGGTAAATGACTTCAAAGAAGTGAAGGATGCTTGTCGGGAATTTGAACCGGATATTATTTTTCTAGCTTTAGATTTGGGCCTCGATGATGGCATGGATAATTCAGAGAAGGCTCGCGAAGTTTTCGTAGATAGTAATTTAGTGACAGTGTTCTGATGTACCGTCGGTCCAGCCGCCTGCTAACAAACAATGCCAGTATGCAGCCTTCCAGCTTGTCTCGAGTTGGTCCGAAGAAGGTGACACGTAGCAGGTGCAGGGCAGTGCTGATATTTACCTGCTCACCGGCTAGATTGAGCGGTGGCCTAGTTCAAGACCCCTGCTAACAACTAAGAAATAATACAGTGGAAACTCGAGATTGTTCATCAGTTACCCAGCCTTTAGCTGCAGATAGCTGCAATCTGCAAGGGCTCAGGGGGAAGAAAAACACGAGCACAAAGTAAGGCTACTTGCACAAATTTAGTACCTGGTTACGAATTTCTAGTCGATTTCACCCCTGGCCATGTTGTAGAACTCGGGATTTGGTTTGATGTTTGCCATATTGGCGAGACGATTGGACAGAGAAAATAGGGCAGCGATAGAGCCAATGTCCCAAATTTCCTCCATGGTGAACCCATTCTCGCGCAAGGTCTGCATATCCGATTCACCGATTTCGTGGGCCTGCCTCGATACTTTGACCGCAAAATCCAGCATTAGGCTTTGTTTTGCGGTTATATCAGCCTTCCGATAGTTAGTCGCAAGCTGATCCGCGATGAGTGGATTCTTCTCACGAATGCGCAAGATGGCTCCGTGTGCAACGACACAATAGGTGCACTGGTTGATTCCTGAGGTTGCCACCACGATCATTTCACGCTCAGCCTTGCTTAGGCCTTCTGACTTTTCCATGAGTGCGTCGTGATAGCTAAAGAAGGCGCGAAACTCAGCAGGCCTATGAGCAAGAGCGAGAAATATGTTCGGAATGAAGCCAGCTTTCTCCTGAACGGCCAGGATGCGTTGCCTAATATCCTCGGGTAGTTCGGCGAGTTCAGGGACTTTAAACCTGCTTATTGTGGTGTTGCTCATAGGGTGTGGCTCTGAGGTTGTTGCTCTACTCGAACATGGTTTCGTCGTTTAGCGCAATAGTACAGGATGCCTGCGCTTATTGGAAAAAGGACTAGCGGCGCGGTACACACAGCAAAGCCTATGACAGGAGGTCGCGGTGAATATCAATTGCTGCAAAACCCTAATAAGGTAGGTAGGAGTGATTTCAGTGTAATATTCGAGAATCTTAAACTACTTATAAATAGAGAAACTTAGATGACCCAGGCAGCGTTGAGCGGGAAAAACTATGTAGTAACTG
>CALKDE010000227.1 GCA_938082955.1 uncultured Pseudomonadales bacterium | reverse complement strand
TGGCAGCCACATAGTCATCCAAGCTCTTAAACAGATCTTGCTTCGAATCCCCCGCTTTTGCTTTCGCCTGGGCATAGCTCTGCTCATATGACGCAAGCGCCTCACTTGAAAACAATCTATCACGCCTGAACTGATTCCATTCGGTAAGCTCTTGATTATTAAGGGTATCTCTAAAATTACGCGCCCTATAGCGCTGCAACATTGCGCCTAATCTAGCGTCGCGAAAGGGTAAGTCTAGGCGAGCCAAGTCTTGAGCTGAGGTCGAGCGAATCATCGACATCAAATTCTTGTCAGAATCCGAAAAGAACCCACCACTGTAGATCATATAATCAGGATCCGTTTCTTTGTGCGACGACTCCTGGGAAAACACCTCAGCCACCTTACTCACGATGTCCTTGTTGCCTTGTAGGTAATTCCAATGACTTTTACATTTACCAAGATCGACGCCAAACTGCTCAGCACTCTGCGCCGACAACACCGCTGGCGAGGCAACGACTGGGCATTTATTGATATGAATGGTCTTCAGCCCGATTCGTTCCACACCTTCTTCCATACTATCGCGCGCCGTAAAAATCCTCCGCCTAATCTCTTCCACACTGAGCCTTGCCCAACTTTCTGGATCTTCGCGCAAATCGTAAACGATGATTCCATTGTTATTCGTGGGGTGCGGACACAGTGGCATTACCAAAGCTAGAGCACCTTGTGTGGCAGGGTACATCATAGAAACATGCAGCACCGGCTTTCGAGTCACCATGTCTATCTCGGACTGCACTGCACGCTTATTACGCAGTTTATAGACGTAGTCGTATAGCTTCGGCTGCTTCTGCCTGATTAATTTTGCAAATTCTATAGTCGCGATCACATCAGAAAGCGCGTCATGAGCATCAGCGTGTTCGATACCGTTTGCTGCCGTTAGCTGTTCCAACCTAAAACTAGTACTGCTATCTTCGCGCCGTGGCCACACGATGCCTTCCGGGCGAGTCGCCGCGCACAGCCTAGCCATATCGATTATGTCCCAGCGGGAGTTGCCGTTCTTCCACTCCCGCTCATAGGGGTCGTAGAAATTTCTATAAAGGAGCTGTCTGGTAAGTTCATCATCAAAACGAATGCTGTTATAGCCCGCGACGCAGGTCCCTGGCTGTGAGAATTCCTCATGAATACGCTTAATGAACTCCATTTCGCAGACACCGTCGGCTAACGCCTTTTGCGGAGAAATCCCTGTTATAAGACAGGCCATTGGGTCGGGCAAAAAATCGTCAGCCGGCGTGCAGTAGAACACTAGGGGCTCGGAAATGATGTTCAGGTCTTCATCAGTGCGAATACCAGCAAATTGGGAGGCTCTATTTCGACGAGGATCCTTGCCAAAGGTTTCGAAGTCGTACCAGTAAATTGATTTATCTGACATCTGATTACTCTATGCTGGCGACTACCCTCCGCCGAGGCAGGCCCATTAGGCCCAAGAAAAATCAATTATAGCGACTTCTGTCGCCTTCGTACGGCAAGAGTTTCTTGGCTTAGCGCCCCAGCAATATCCACTTAGCAATTCCTTCTATTCGCCCATTTGTAGTAGTATTCCTCAGGTTTAGTAGCATCGAGCAGAAACAACCGATAAAGATGAAATAGCTGACTCTTGCTAAAACACTGACTCCCGACTAAATAGAATAGATAGACCCATAACCTACACCGAGCTTAACAAACCATGGAATTTTGCGGCACCCACATACTTAGCGTGAAGCAGTTTGAAAGATCAGATGTTGATCGGGTCTTCGAAGTCGCTGATAACATGGCCCCTTATGCACGTAGAGAGCGTATCACCAAAGTCCTCGAAGGGGCGATTCTGGGCAATATGTTCTTCGAACCGAGCACCCGGACAAGGGTCAGCTTCGGATGTGCATTCAATCTTTTGGGCGGTCAGGTCCGTGAAACATCCGACGTAAAGACCTCCTCTATTTCAAAAGGCGAGTCACTCTACGACACCGCCAGGGTCATCAGCGGATATAGCGATATAATAGTTATGCGCCATCCCCAGATGGGCTCAGTTAGCGAATTTGCCAAGGCCAGCCGCGTGCCAGTCATTAACGGCGGTGACGGACCAAATGAACACCCCTCTCAAGCCCTTCTCGATCTCTATACTATCAAGAAGGAATTGCTATCTAACGATCGGCAGATAGATGGCATGAACATAGCGATGATAGGCGACCTCAAGCATGGCCGAACTGTGCACTCGCTCTCACAATTATTGCTGCTGTATGACAACATTACATTCACCCTGATATCACCCATAGAACTTAGAATGCCTGCAGGAATTGTCTCCGAGCTAACGGCTGGGGGACACAAAGTAATAGAAACTGAGGACATGGAAGCCGGCCTGAATGACAACGATACGGTATACCTAACACGCATACAGGAAGAGCGTTTTACGACAAAACTGGAGGCAGACATCTACCGCGGACGCTTCAGGCTGAATCAATCTATCTATACGCGCTACTGTCAGCCGAATACCATTATTATGCATCCACTGCCGCGAGACTCGCGCGAAGAAGCTAACGAACTCGACAATGATCTCAATCAGCATCCAAGTCTCGCTATTTTCCGACAAACAGACAATGGTGTAGTAGTCCGCATGGCCTTATTCGCACTGGTTCTTAATGTGGCAGATAAGATCGATGATTCCGCAACTGATGTTGGCTGGTACACACAAGGTAGGTTCTAGCAGTTGAGCTTATTCAAATCAGCATCGCCATCGACAAGAAAAATCAACACCGACAATATGCAGGAATAAAATTATGGGTTTTAACGACTTACTAAAAATGTTGATCGAAAAAGAAGGCTCGGATTTGTTTCTAACAACCGGCGCACCCCCGAGCATGAAGGCATTCGGAAGACTCTCTCCCTTGGTCGATAAA
>CALKDE010000226.1 GCA_938082955.1 uncultured Pseudomonadales bacterium | reverse complement strand
GCGTTAATTTCAAACAAACGGGCCTGACTCGCTGCCGCTCTCACTGCAGCGAAGTTCTCGCCTTCATCAATGCGTGCGAGTAGATCAGACGCGTAACGTAATTTCCCTTGCTTTGCAGCTACAGTTTCTTCACCGCCGACGAGAATAAGCATGTGTTCAACAAGGTAATCTGGAGCCATGATTTCACGGCCCATCTCCGAGTTCAGAAAATTATCAATTTCCTGCTCAGTAATTTGAATTCGACGATTCACCATGCCGCGCTGTAACTCCTGCAGCGTCATCTGCTTGCGAACTTGATCGCGCGTCTGCAGGTAGACGCCGGCCTCGTTTAATACGTCTAGGTACTCATCGAAACTCAGATTGTTGTTCTCGGCCATAGTGCCAAGAATGCGATTAATTTCGTCGTCGTTAAAACGGATGCTGACTTTTTCTGCCAACTGCATCTGTAAATTCTCAAGTACCAGAGAATCCAATATTTCCGTCCTGAGCTGTTCGGCTTGTGGGAGAGGGCGTTCGGCACGGGCTGCATTCTCCTGAACTTCAGTAATTCGTGACTCGAATTCGCTCTGTAGAACCACGTCTTCATCGACAAGAGCGATGACTTTGTCTAGCAACACTCGCTGCGCAGAGGCAGACCCTGCGACAATTGTTAATGCCAGCCCCAAGCCGATTGGCAGCAGACAGCGAGCGAAGGTAAGAGCGCCTTGCCGCATTGGTCCTGTTTCCTTTGTACTCCATCTACTCATCATCAGTCTCTTTAAACCCACGTATACCATCACTTAATAGGCTGCTTAAGCCGCCGCCAGTTATGTTTCCTAGTCCATTCAGGGTGAATTGGACAAAAATTCCTTGGTTAGGTTCGATATTAGGAACAAACAATTCGTCCTCGTCAACCCATTCCCGTGCAATAACCCGTATTGTCGCACAACAATTACTGTATTCGACCCCGGCAAAGGTCTCTAAGTTCCGAGAATTGCTGTGATCATAGTTCCATCTGGCCAATAATTTCCAAGCTTGATTTATCGGCCAGGCTGCTGAAAGATCGGTCTGCTTGATGCGAGGGTCGATTCCTGTAGGCAGTATAAAGTTAGGCGAATCCACCAAATTCCGGTAGCGATAGGCGATATTGAATAAATGATCGGTGTCCCTGTGGTAGCGAAGTTGAAAACTGCCCTCGTCCAGTTCTTCGGTTTCTTCGTTGTATTGTACGTCAGTATTCAAGCGCCAGCTCTCTGAGAATGATAGAGCTAATTCACCTGCCAGCGCGGATTTTTGATTCAGTGGAGAATAGCGCGGTATCCAGGATTGAATTGGGTTGCCCAGATTTACCTGTCTATCATCGAAATAGCGAATTTGACCAAGGCTCATTCGGGCGCGCTCTTTGCCTTTCTCATCGAGTATGCGGCTGGTAATAGCAATACTCACTTGATCGGCATCGCCGGTTCGGTCACCGCCACTGAATCGGTCTTCGCGAAACAGTTGGCTAAAGCTGAAGTTGAGTTCCGACGTATCGAACAGCGGGAGCAAACTCTGATCTTCAAATTCACTAAATAGATAGTACGCCCGCGGTTCTAGTGTCTGAGTGAAGCCTCCAGCCATGGGGCGTTCGAAGATGAGGCCACTATCGAAATTGTAGACGGTGATGCCAACATCGGGATCATCCATCGACGTAGTGCTCTGATTCTGTAGTTTATAAGAGGCGTGCTTGTACTTTGCATTGGCGCGCAGGAACCAGCCTGGTTGCTCGATCGACCAACTGATTGCAGGCTCTAGATTCAAGCGTTCGCCACTTACCAGTGCGCCGTTGTCTAGCTGACTCTGGGATAAGGATGACTCATCCAACGTCCTGTCGAAAGAAGTAACCTGGCCGCCTAGCTCTACTCGAAAGCCGGCGCCTAAATAGGCGTCGGTATCAAAATAAAATTGCGGCAGACGGTCATAGGGGCGGTTCAGGTCTATCGAAGAAATAAAGGGGTCGATTATCTGAATGCGCTGCACATTCAACCCCGCGCGCAGATATTCGGTATTGAAGTTTAGTCGCGCCTGCCTATTTAAATGTGTGCGGCTGGTTGTATTTAAGCCATTGCTGCCCAGATCGTAGAAATAATCTTCATCGCTCACGGCATTGTAATCAACAAAGCTGGACCAGTTGCGGCCGTAGACACCGTAATGTTCATAGCCGATAAACCAGCGGTTATCTGTTGGCGGCGAATCAGAACCGAGCACGTTCGCCGTTGTTTCATTGAATAGCTTGTCGTTGCCCAGGTAGGACATGTTCAGCGTGTTTAGCGAAGTTTCGGCAAGGTAGCGAAGTTCGAGTCCTGTCAGCACGCCACGGTCTGATATCAGCCTGGGTGAGAGTGTGGCGTCGTATTGTGGCGCAAGATTGAAGTAGTAGGGTAGTTCGAAGTCGAAGCCACCGCTGCGTGTCGAGCCGGTGCTGGCTGCCAAGAAGCCAGACATGCGTGCTTCGCCGAGTGGAAAAGGTAGAGTGCCTGGGTAGTAGAAAATCGGTACATCTTTTATGCGGAGGCTTACCGCGGTTGCATAGCCGCGCCCCTCAACCTGGTTTAGCTCGATGCTCTCTGCGCGGAATAACCAGAATCTCGATTCGGGTTCGCAGCGGCTGA
>CALKDE010000225.1 GCA_938082955.1 uncultured Pseudomonadales bacterium | reverse complement strand
GAAGAAGATAGGAGGTTTTTGGATGTGCGGCCTTCGTCAGCGTTCTGGCGAAGGCCGTGGTTGGGCAATCTAGTCGAAGAGGCCGAAAGTTAGGATGCTAAACCAAGAGCGACGCGCTGGTGCAGCGCGCGTCTGGGTGTCAATAATCTGCTGGCTGCCAGAATTTAAAGGTCTAGTGGTGGGGGCTAGCGGAGGCTCGACGCGATTATCGCCGATTAGGCCAAACGAGACAGTGTACAGCACAGATGGATTGGTGATTTCTGTGCGGATGATGAATTCACCATCATTGTCGATCGAGGCATGGTCGGGGTAGTTTTCTCTTAGTAAAGTGAGCGATGTGTCGGCAAGGTCATTGAGGCCCAGCCGGAGATAGGTCTCCACCATGATAGCCACACCATCGGCCACGGCCGGTGTGCCCTGAAAGTTCTCCACCACATATTGGCCGCGCCTTTGCGCTGCTACAAAGGCACGGCGGTCAAGGTAGTAGTTTGCTACATGAATTTCGTAGGCAGCTAGATTGTTGCGTAGGAAAACCATGCGCGCCCTAGCGTCAGCCGAATAAGGGCTGTCAGGGTAAAGTGCGAGTAGCTGTGAGAAGTCTGAAAAAGATTCGCTCGCCCGACCTGGGTCTCGCCTAGTTGGGTCGATAGGTATGAAGCGATTGATCAGTCCGCGATCATCGGTGAATGAGGATAGCCCCTTCATATAATAGGCATAGTCGATGTTCTCGTTATCCGGATGGAGCCGGATAAAGCGATCTGCTGCTGCCCTAGCAGCCTCGGAATCTCCGTTTCTATAGTAAGCATAGACGATTTCGATCTGTGCTTGCGCTGCGAACCTGCCGAAGGGAAAGCGGGACTCTAATGCTTGATAAGTGGCGATGGAGCCCTGAAAATTCTGGGAGTTTAGTTGTTCTAGCGCGCGGCGATAAAACTGTTCTTCGGTTGATAATCCGGCGAACTGATCTCTTTCCTCACTATCGAACCAACCACAGGCCCCAAGAAGCAGGGATAGACAAATAATTAGAGGTAATCTTAAAACTGAAGCGCGCACTGTTCTTCCTGTGTTAGGTCTGTCGTGTGGTCTAGTCTAGGGGCTCAGCTATCGCCAGCCCACAAAAGCGCTATTTAACCACAGCATTGGTCGCAATCCCAACTTGTGCTATGCCTGTGTAATCCGTGAACTTTTCTCAGGCCTGCTGTGTGCAGCGACTTAATCAAGTATCATGCCTCCATGACAAGTCATATCTCACTTAGAGCAGAAGTTACCGAAGAGTTATCGGGCAATCGATTAGACCAGATTGCAGCTAAATTGTTTCCTGAATATTCACGTGCGCGGCTACAAAGCTGGATTCGAGAAGGAGCGTTGCTAGTTAACAGCAAGCAGCTTAGGCCTCGCGATCGCCTTGAGCCGGGAGACTGCCTGGTCGTAGAGGCGCAACTAGTGGCTGCTGAGACTTGGGTGGCCGAGGCGATGCCACTGGATATTGTCTTCGAGGATGAACAGCTGATGGTAATTAACAAGGCCACCGATGTGGTAGTGCATCCTGCGGCTGGACATAGCCAGGGGACTCTGTTGAATGGCATATTGCACCACAATCCAAATCAAGAGGAATTGCCCCGCGCTGGCATTGTGCACCGCCTCGATAAAGACACCACCGGCCTTATGGTGGTCGCCAAGACTTTGACGGCCCATGCGGATTTGGTAAAGCAACTGCAAGAAAGGTCGGTAAGCAGGGAATACGAAGCCGTTGTGCAGGGTGTTTTAACGGGTGGCGGCCGCATTAATCGAGAACTGGGTAGGCATCCGGTCAACCGAAAGAAGAGAGCGGTGGTGGAGTCTGGGCAGGAAGCAATAACTCACTATAGGGTTATTGAAAGGTTTCGTAGTCACACCCACGTGCAAGTGAATTTAGAAACCGGCCGCACGCATCAAATTCGCGTGCACATGGCACACCTAAATAACCCCCTTATCGGTGATCAGCTCTACGCGGGGCGTTTTAAATTGCCCGCGGCTTGTTCTAAAGAGTTGAGTGATTGTCTGCGAGGATTTAAGCGGCAGGCCCTACACGCGAGGAAGCTGGAGCTGGACCATCCGGAAAGCTGCGAGCGAATGAGTTGGAGTGCGAAGACGCCCGCTGACATGGTGGAGCTAATTGAACAACTTCGCCGAGACGGTGCATGACAGTTAAGCAGACAATTCTCGCCGACTGGGCAGTCTCGCCCAGTATCGTCGCCTTCTCTACGACTAGGGAGGGTGGGGTGAGCGAGCCACCCTTTGCCTCATTTAATTTAGCCACTCATGTTGGGGATGATTCACTTCGAGTAGTGTCAAATCGGGCTCTTTTAAAAAAGGCGTTGCCTCAACATCTAGAATGGCAATGGCTAGAACAAGTCCATGGCAACGATGTGGCGGTAGTCAACAAGGCTGGCCCTGCGCTTACCGCCGATGCAATGCGCACTACGCGCGCGAATTTAGTTTGCTGCGTACAGACTGCAGATTGCCTCCCCGTTTTTGTAGCTGCTTTAGATGGTACAGAAGTAGCTGTAATACATGCCGGCTGGAAAGGCTTGGCATCAGGTGTCATCGAAAACACGATTTCTCGCATGTCGACTTCTGCCTCTAATCTGGCAGTTTGGTTAGGGCCTGCAATAGGCTTCTGTCATTTTGAAGTGGGAGAGGAGGTTAGGAATTGCTTTCTTTGTGCCACGGGATCGCCATCGTTAGTCCTGGCAATGGAAGGTTGCTTCGTCTCCAGCAAAAATCGAGGAAAATTCATGGCCGACCTATACGCCATAGCAAGACTAAAGCTGACTGCCCTGGGAATAGATAAGATAAGTGGTGGTGATTACTGCACTTATTGTGATGATGGCAAATTTTTTTCCTATCGGCGCGATGGAGTTACCGGCAGAATGTTGAGTGCTATCTATATTGAAGCTTAGTTCCAATTCGTCAATGGTGGCGCTAAATTTTCTCTCTAAGCATTGATATCACTCAATTAAAAATCCTTCTCTTCATTGATTATTTTCCTAAAGACCCCATTATCTAGTTCAGAAAACACTATTTAATAGCGTCCGCTAGGGCGGGCTCATTTGGAATCGTTATGCGAATCGACAAATTAACAAGCAAGCTACAGTCAGCATTGGCAGACGCACAATCCATGGCATTGGGTGCGGATAATAATTTCATTGAATCCTGTCATCTATTGCTAACTCTACTGGATCAAAAAGGTGGTTCTGTTCGTCCTTTGCTTTCACAGACGGGATTCGACATCGCTGATCTGCGAGCAAAGTTGCAAACTCTAGTAGACGACTTGCCGAAGCTGAAAGATAGCTCCGGTGAGATTTCGGTGTCCGGCGATCTGACAAAAATATTAAATCAAGCCGATAAAATCGCTCAGCAAAAAGGTGACTCTTTTGTTTCGAGTGAGACAATATTGCTCGTTGCGATGAAGGGGTCAGGGGCGGTTGGTAAGTTGCTTAATTCTTACGGAGTATCCCCGCAAGCGCTCGAAAACGCCATCGCGAATTTGCGTGGCGGCGCGAACGTTGATGATGCCGGTGCCGAAGACTCTTGGCAGGCGCTGAAAAAATATTGTGTTGATCTAACCGAGCGTGCCGAGAAAAGCGAACTCGATCCTGTCATCGGCCGCGACGCAGAAATACGACGCACCATACAGGTGCTGCAACGCCGGACGAAAAATAATCCTGTGTTAATTGGTGAACCTGGTGTTGGTAAAACTGCAATCATCGAAGGGCTCGCGCAGCGAATTGTGAATGGCGAAGTGCCTGAAGGGCTGAAGGATAAGCGGGTCTTGTCTTTGGATATGGGTTCGCTGATAGCCGGCGCAAAATTCAGAGGAGAGTTTGAGGAAAGACTCAAAGGCGTTCTGAGCGAGCTGTCTAAGCTAGGCGGTTCGGTGATTTTGTTTATTGATGAATTACACACCATGGTCGGTGCAGGAAAGGGGGAAGGCGCTATGGATGCTGGCAATATGTTGAAGCCAGCGTTGGCTCGTGGTGAATTGCACTGCGTCGGTGCAACTACGCTAGATGAATACCGTCAGCATGTCGAAAAAGACGCTGCGTTAGAGCGCAGGTTTCAGAAGGTCTTAGTGGAAGAACCCAGTGAAGAGGACACGATAGCAATCTTACGTGGCCTGAAAGAAAGATATGAAGTACATCACGCTGTCGACATTACCGACGGCGCGATAATCGCGGCGGCTAAACTTTCGCAGCGTTACATAACTGATAGGAAGCTGCCGGATAAAGCAATCGACCTCATAGATGAGGCGGCCAGCATGATTCGAATGGAGATCGATTCCAAGCCTGAGGAAATGGATAAATTAGAAAGAAAGCTAATCCAGCTGAAGATTGAGCGCGAGGCCTTAAAGAAAGATGAGGACCCGGCTTCAAAGAAGCGCAAAGTGAAGTTGGAAGAAGGCATTGTCGAGCTGGAGAAGGAGTTTTCAGACTTAGAGGATATCTGGAAATCTGAGAAAGCTTCTTTGCAAGATGCTCAATTAATCAGGAGTAATCTCGAGCAGGCACGCAATGACATGGAGCTCGCGCAACGAGCGGGCGATCTTGCTCGGATGTCCGAAATTCAATACGGCCTAATTCCTAGTCTTGAGAAAAAGCTTGAGGCGGCGGCCAAGGCCGAGACAACAGAAAAACAGTTGCTACGTAATCGCGTTACCGAGGAAGAAATCGCCGATGTGGTAGCGCGCTCTACAGGCATACCGGTGAGTAAGATGTTGCAGGGTGACAGGCTTAGGCTGCTCGAGATGGAAGGCGCATTGCACAAGCGCGTGATCGGTCAGGACGAAGCGATTCAAGCAGTCGCGAATGCCGTGCGACGATCCAGATCGGGGCTGTCTGATCCTAACCGACCCAATGGTTCCTTTTTGTTCCTGGGACCGACAGGGGTAGGTAAGACGGAGTTGTGCAAGGCGTTGGCTGAGTTCCTTTTCGATACCGAAGAGGCGATGATCAGAATCGACATGTCAGAATTTATGGAGCGACACTCAGTGGCTCGACTCATAGGTGCTCCTCCGGGCTACGTCGGCTATGAAGAGGGCGGTTATCTAACAGAAGCTGTGCGCAGGAGGCCTTATTCGGTTCTGCTGTTAGACGAGGTCGAAAAGGCGCATACCGATGTATTCAATATCCTCCTACAGGTGCTGGATGATGGGCGCCTGACTGATGGCCATGGCAGGACAGTAGATTTTAGGAATACCGTCGTAGTGATGACGTCCAACCTCGGCTCTGACCGCATTCAGGAGATGATGCCTGAAGGCATTGACGATGAGCTTGACTACGAATCTGTTAAGTTAGCTGTGATGGAACGAGTCGTTAAGCATTTCTCACCAGAGTTTGTGAATCGTATCGATGAGACAGTGGTGTTCCATCCGTTGCTGAAGGAGCAGATTCGTGGAATCGCTGGCATCCAGATTCAGTTGTTGCATCAGCGTCTACAAGATAATGACTTAGGCCTGACAGTCTCTAATGCGGTGCTGAATAAAATCTCGGCGCTTGGATATGACCCTGTCTACGGTGCGCGCCCCCTTAAGCGTGTTATTCAAAACCGCATCGAAAATCAGCTTGCTCAGCAGATGCTGCAGGGAAATTTCGTTGCTAGCGATGTGATAGCCATAGACTTAGATTCTGATGGGGAGCTGTCTTTCTCTAAAACCAGCCCGGTTGCCGGTGAAGAGTCGGCGGTAGCTTAAGCTGCTGTCGCCTGACCGATAGTGCTGAAATTTTCATTCACATCAGTAAATACGCGCCTTGCTGAACAGAAGAGCTTGACTTTCCATGTATTAATGGCAAAATTCCGCCTTATTAAAGTAGAGCGGCTAGGTCAACCTTCAGCCCTTCTGCAGTAATCTGCACTCGCCGCAACCGGCACACTGGCAGATTGCCATCTAGGTGTAAGTAAACATCCACCTATGAGCCTCTATCACGTTATCGCGTAGGGGGCCGACAAGAAGCAATAATCGACGGTTTTTAGCCGCGACATGCAGATTGTTAATAATAAAATCTCAGAAACAATCAATAGACAGCGGGCCATCTGGTCGGTTGTTCTATTACATTTTCCCGGCTATTAATTTAGTGGGAATACGACGAATCACGGTTTAGAGGCATAGAAAAGTGGATCAATTATCTGGTGGTGAGGCGCTACTACGAGCGCTGCACGATGAGGGCGTAGAATTTATATTTGGTTATCCTGGTGGAGCCGTACTGCACATCTATGACGCGATCTTTAATCAAGACAAGGTCGAACATATTTTAGTGAGACACGAGCAGGCGGCGACTCATGCAGCAGATGGTTATGCTCGTGGTACGGGGAAGCCAGGTGTGGTGCTGGTGACTTCTGGTCCCGGTGCAACCAACGCTATAACTGGCATCGCGACAGCGTACATGGATTCGATTCCTATGGTGGTCATCTCGGGTCAAGTAGAAAGTAGAATGATCGGTACCGATGGTTTTCAAGAGACGGATATGGTCGGTGTTTCTCGGCCTATTGTGAAACACAGTTTCATGGTGCAGAATCCGGCTGAAATTCCGTATATCGTTAAGAAGGCATTTCATATTGCCACAACTGGGCGACCTGGGCCTGTTGTTATCGATATTCCAAAAGATGTAACCGATCCGAAGATTAAGTTCGACTACGAATATCCTGCCGATATTAAGATACGCTCTTATGCAGTTCCTGCTAAGGGACACTCGGGTCAAATTAAGAAGGCGGTAGATGTATTGATGGCGGCGAAGCGCCCCATGATTTATGCCGGTGGCGGTGTTATTCAAGGAGAAGGTTCCGAGTTATTGACTGCGCTTGCACGCAAGCTAGGTTTTCCGATCACAAACACGCTAATGGGATTGGGCGCCTATCCTGCATCGGACAAGCAATTCTTGGGCATGTTAGGAATGCACGGTACCTATGAAGCGAATATGTCGATGCACTACAGTGATGTGCTTCTTGCGATAGGTGTTCGCTTCGATGACCGGGTAACGAATTCGGACGTAAGCAAATTTTGCCCGGATGCAACTATTTTGCACGTAGATATCGATCCAGCCTCTATTTCTAAAACTGTAGCTGCAGACGTTCCAATTGTTGGCTCGGTGACATCTGTCTTGGAGGAGATGCTTTCGCAGATAGCTTCATCAAAACAGAAGGTCGATGAGCAATCACTGAAAGTTTGGTGGGACCAGATTGAGCAGTGGCGAGAAAAAGACAGTCTTGCCGTTACACCATCGACAGATGGAACGATCAAGCCGCAGGAAGTTGTTCAGGCTGTGTTTGAGATAACCAAGGGCGATGCTTATGTCTCGTCTGATGTAGGCCAGCATCAGATGTTTGCTGCTCAGTACTACGGTTTTGACAAGCCGCGTCGCTGGATCAATTCCGGTGGTCTTGGAACTATGGGTTTCGGCTTTCCGGCAGCAATGGGTATTCAGCTTGCGTTCCCTGATGCTGTTTCAGTGTGCATCACCGGCGAGGGCAGCTTTCAGATGAACCTGCAAGAGCTTGCAACCTGCATGCAGTATAAATTGCCAGTAAAAATTGTTTGTCTTAATAATCGTGCCTTAGGCATGGTGAAGCAATGGCAGGACATGCAGTACGGCGGAAGACATTCGCACAGTACTTATGAAGAATCATTGCCTGACTTCGTCAAGCTGGCTGAGGCCTACGGGCATGTAGGTATTCGAATAGAAGATAAGTCTGAGTTAGATGCTTCTCTTAGAGAAGCATTTTCTCTGACGGACAAGTTAGTGTTTATCGATGTCTTGGTGGATCCAGAGGAGCATGTGTACCCGATGGCCATTAAAGGTGGTGCAATGAAAGATATGATTTTGAGTAAATCGGAGCGAACCTAATGAGACGTATAATTTCAGTTCTGATGGAAAACGAGCCTGGCGCTCTATCTAGAGTTGTTGGGTTGTTTTCACAGCGTAACTACAACATCGATTCGTTGACGGTTGCCCCTACTGAAGATAAATCGCTCTCGCGCCTTACTTTAACGACCAGTGGGGACGAAAGACGGATTGAGCAAATCACTAAGCATCTAAACAAACTGGTTGATGTGGTTAAGCTCGTCGACCTCACGGAAGGTGCTCACATCGAACGCGAACTGATGCTGATCAAGGTTAAAGCCTCGGGTGCGCAGCGTGCCGAAGTGAAGCGCACCACGGATATTTTTCGTGGGCAGATTGTGGATTTAACAAGTAGTGTCTTTAGTATTCAATTGACTGGCGCAAGCGACAAGCTCGATGCGTTTATTACAGCCCTTGGTGAAAGCGTCGTGTTAGAAGTTGCCCGTACCGGAGTCTCTGGAATATCTCGAGGAGAGAAGATCCTCAGTCTTTAATATACAACATTGAAGTTTCGGAATGATGAGGCGCGTGCGCTGCCTATGGATAGATGAGAGAAGATCCTCAGTCTTTAACATACAGCATTGAAGTTTCGTCAAAACGGTGCGAGAGAAGATCCTCAGTCTTTAATATACAACATTGAAGTTTCGTAATGATGAGACGCGTGCGCTGCCAATGGATAGATGAGAGAAGGCCCTCAGTCTTTAATATACAACATTGAAGTTTCGTAATG
>CALKDE010000224.1 GCA_938082955.1 uncultured Pseudomonadales bacterium | reverse complement strand
CTGGCGTTGCTCCAATTCCTCCAGAGAAACCCATGAGGCCTCAAAGATGCCCTCGTCCAGGTCTCGCTCTGTCCTCGGCTCTATCGCGCTGGCGATGAAACAGTGACGTATATAGGTGATGCCGTTATCAGGGGAGGTAGTTTGGTAGATTCCCAGCAACTGCTCTAGATTGACCCGCCAGGCCGTTTCTTCAAGGGTTTCTCTAATCGCCGCATCAAGCAGTGATTCATTTAATTCAACATGACCAGCCGGCTGATTATAAACGAGTCGGCCTGCGAAATTCTCTTTTACCATCAAAAATTTGCCTTCGCGCTCCACAACGGTGGCAACGGTTATACGGGGAAGCTGATGCATGTCGAAACAATCCTGAGTAGCAATTCGCGATGATAAGGAGATGGGGGGCAATGCTAGCTGTTAAAAGCCTTCTCGATCAATGGGCTAGCTAGTTAAATTTAAAAACTGTCTCAGTTTTGCCCTTTAGCTCGCTCCCACAAACGTGGATAATGGTCTCTTAGATAACGGTTAGAGACTATGAGCAAACTTACGCACCTAGATAGTAAAGGCAACGCCAAAATGGTGGATGTCACAGAGAAACAGTCCACCCACCGCGTGGCCACAGCTAGCGCTCGAGTGCGCATGAATAGCGAGACCTTAAAGCTGATTGCCGAGGGTGGTCACAAGAAGGGCGACGTTATTGCTATAGCTCGAATAGCCGGCATTCAGGCTGCTAAGAGCTGTTCGCAGCTGATCCCGCTGTGTCATCCGCTGATGCTCACTTCGGTAAATATGGCGCTGGACTTAGATATGCAGCAGAACAGCGTTTTGATCAATGCAACCTGCAAGGTTAACGGCCAAACAGGTGTGGAGATGGAGGCATTAACGGCTGTTTCGGTAGCCGCGTTGACCATCTATGATATGTGCAAGGCCGTTGACAAGAATATGGTCATTGAGGGTATCTGCCTTGATGAGAAGCTCGGTGGCAAGAGCGGGCACTACCAACGATCAGAGTCTGCCTAGGAAGCTATGCTAAGCATTCAATATTTTGCCAGTATCAGAGAAACCCTCGACAGAAATGTGGAACAGCTCGAGTTGCCTCGGAATGTGACTTCGGTGCAGATGCTAATCGATCACCTACTAATCGCCAATCCCCATTTCGAAGCGGTCTTTAAAGAGAGTAGCCGCAGTAAAGGCAGCAAAGTCCTCGTGGCTGTGAATCAAACTATTGTGGGCCGCAATCATCCGCTTAGCGAGAACGACGAAGTGGCGTTCTTTCCTCCGATGACTGGAGGCTAGGCATTTAATGATTAGCATTCAAAATGAAGATTTTTCGCTAGGTGATGAGTACGCCGCAATTCGCCGCCGGGCCGGTGATGCCGGTGCGATAGTTACCTTTACAGGCCTAGTCCGAGAGGTTTACGGCGATGGCAGTACTGCTGGCGCTGTGCAATCACTGACCCTGGAGCATTATCCTGGCATGACCGAGAAATGCTTGAAAGATATTCAGCACAAGGCGGAGCAAAGATGGCCTCTGTTGGCTACAAGGATTATCCACAGAGTGGGTGAACTCACCAGTTGTGACCAGATAGTGCTAGTGGCAACGGCGAGCGCACATCGCCACGCCGCCTTTGAGTCTGCCCAGTTCATCATGGACTACTTGAAGAGCGAAGCGCCATTCTGGAAGAAGCAGAAATCTGAACAGGGGAGTAGCTGGATCAAATCTCGGGATACCGATAAGGCAGCGCTGGATCGCTGGCAGAAACCTTAGGGTTGATCAAACCTAGGCCGCACCGTTTTATACCTCTAAAAGCTTAGACTCTCCAGGCTGTAACTCTCCCAGCCCCCACTCGTCAATCTTTGTACGGATAAGTCGCAGCGTAGGAAAGCCAGTTGCTGCCGTCATTCGCCGCACCTGCCGATTGCGACCCTCACTTATCGACAGCTCCAGCCAACTCGTAGGAATGAGCTTGCGCTCTCTGATTGGCGGATCTCTATTCCAAATTTGTGGCTTATCGATTAGGTTTGCCTTTGCAGGCCTCGTGGGCCCGTCCTTCAGAGCAACTCCATGGCGCAGGGCCTCCAACGCTCGCTCGGTGAGCTGCCCTTCGACTTGGACTAGGTAAGTCTTAAATTTGCCGTACTTAGGATTGCTGATTTTTTGCTGTAACTTGCCATCGTCAGTAAGAATCAGCAGGCCTTCAGAATCCTTATCGAGTCTGCCCGCCGGGTAGAAACCGCTATGATTGATGTATTCTGCAAGTACGCGATGAGGCGGCTCAGAGGTGAATTGAGATAAGACTGCGAAGGGCTTATTGAACAGCAAAATTTGCGACATGCAGCTTATATCGGTACCGCAAGGGGAGGCTAAAGTGGGGTATAGCTATTACTTTTCAGCGCCCTATGGCCCCATAGGTATAGCGCGAAGCACGAAACGGCGCCAATAGAGGTCATTACAGCGGCCTTTTAGCAGGCGCGGGGCACCATTTCGGCACTTATTCTTCTATCACAGGGCTGTCGAC
>CALKDE010000223.1 GCA_938082955.1 uncultured Pseudomonadales bacterium | reverse complement strand
AAAGAAGGCGAACAACAAACTCAAACGCATTCTCATAGTCGAAGGCTATATGGATGTCATTGCCCTAGCACAGATGGGTATTCGTAATTCGGTTGCCACACTGGGCACAGCGACTAGTGATCGGCACCTAATTCGACTCTTCCGCCTGGTGCCTGAAGTTGTCTTCTGCTTCGATGGCGATAACGCGGGTAGAACTGCAGCATGGCGGGCCTTAGAGGCAAGCCTGTCGGAGCTGCAAGATGGCCGTCAGGTGAAGTTTCTGTTTCTTCCCGAAGGTGAAGACCCTGACACATTGGTGCGCAAGATCGGCGAGACTGAGTTCAACCTATTGATTCAGAGGGCTACACCGCTGGAGCAGTTCTTCTTCGACAAGCTGTCGGAGGGACTCGACATCAGGACGATCGAAGGCAGGGCAAGATTAAGCAATGTTGCGAAACCCTTGATCGCCAAATTTCCGAGGGGTATCTATGGCCAGCTAATGTTGGACAAACTCTCTGAGACTCTGGGTGTTGCCAGTGAATCACTGGACAAGCTAATCGATTCACAATCGAAGCAAACGCGAGGTAGTTCAGCGCCACCACCTTCAGCCTCACCTCCAGCCTCACCTTCTTCAAACCATTCCTCGGACCATTCTTCGCCCCTGTCAGAAGCGGCTTCTTATGAGCCCGGTTTCGACCAACCCTCGAATTCCTGGAGCCCTAGCCCAAAGCGCACAAGCTCAAATCTGAACGTCTATCGCAAGCCTGCCGCCGTGAAGGCTATTGAGTTATTAATGCAGAACCCAGAAGTCGTTCTGTCCATAACTAAGGACCTATCGCCGCTTCATTCTGCTGGAGATGAAGGCCGACAATTACTGCTATCTCTCATCGAGATGGTAAAGCGCGACCCCGATACCGACACCCCTACTCTGCTGGGCTATTGCAGCGGATCCCCCTTCGGCAACCAAATAACGCGACTTAAAAGCGAAAACATCACCCCCATAGAAGGGCTTGAACAGGAGTTCCTGCAAATTCTGGACAAAATATTGTCGGATGTCGTCAAAAAACTTGAATCACAAAAACTCAGAGAGGCGCTCTCGAAGATTGCCGCTCCCAAACGCCCCCAACCAGACGACGCGTTACCTGCAGATAGCGATATTCTTCCGACTCCTCCGCTCTAGCGGCTTGAAAAACCAACAATTGACCCCATCTATATGGCCTATTCACGGAGTAATTTAGCCTGTTTAGCGATATACAAGTCGGGCTCTAAGCCTATATAATGCTCGGCTCAGTTTTATTCACCCACTACCTGGCACCTGCGCTAGGGAGACGAGAGTTCATGGCCGACTTAATAACACCACAACCCAGCCTTAAAACACTAATCGCGAAAGGAAAGGAACAGGGCTATCTAACCTATTCCGAGGTCAACGACCACCTTCCGGAGTCTATCTCTGACCCGGATCAGGTTGAAGATATTATCCAGATGATTAATGACATGGGTATCAAGGTGTTTGAAGCTGCACCCGATGCGGATGCATTGTTGCTCAACGAAGAAAGCGACACGGGTGCCGACGAAGTCGCCGCCGCCGAGGCCGCAGCAGCGCTGGCCGCAGTTGAGAACGAAGCTGGCCGCACTACGGACCCAGTGCGCATGTATATGCGCGAGATGGGTACGGTCGAACTCCTAACACGCGAAGGTGAAATCGTAATCGCCAAGCGCATTGAAGAAGGCCTGCGCGAAATAATGAACGCCATGGCCTACTTCCCAGGCACAGTTGAGCATGTACTCAATGAGTATGCGCTGGTCGCCAGTGAAGAGAGAAGACTCAACGAGCTGATAACGGGCTATCTCGATATCAGTGATGAAGCGATTCCAGTTGGCCCACCTGCGGTAAGCCAACTGACGGCCCAAGAAAAACAAGACAAAAAAGATGCTGGCATTGAGGACGATGAGGATGAAGTACCAGTTGGCCCTGATCCAGAAGAAGCTAGGGTACGCTTTACTGAGTTAGCAGTGCAATACAAGCTGGCTACTGCTGTAGTTGCCAAGCGTGGACGCCTTCACGAAAAATCCAGAGAAGAGCTCGCGACGCTGGGCGAACTATTCAAGAGTTTCAAGCTAACTCCGCGTCAATTTGAGCCCCTGCTCAGCCATGTTCGCGCCGTGCTTACCCGACTGCGTCGTCATGAGCGCACAATCATGAGCCTAGTTATTCGCAGTGCAAAAATGCCACGCAAAGTCTTCATCGCCAGCTTTCCCGGCAGCGAAGTGAACCCTAAATGGATCGACAAGCACATCAAGGAAAAGGAAGCCTACTCGGAATTATTAGTTAACGTTAAGACCGAAGTATTGCGCGCTCAAAAGAAAATCCGTCTCATCGAAGAAGAGACTGGCCTGCAAATCGCCGAGATCAAAGATATCAATCGAAAGATGTCGATAGGCGAAGCGAAATCACGACGCGCGAAGAAGGAAATGGTTGAGGCTAACCTACGTTTGGTGATTTCCATCGCGAAGAAATACACGAACCGCGGTCTACAGTTTCTAGATCTAATCCAGGAAGGTAACATCGGCTTGATGAAGGCCGTTGATAAATTCGAATATCGACGCGGCTACAAGTTTTCAACCTATGCCACATGGTGGATTCGACAGGCTATCACACGCTCTATCGCTGATCAGGCACGTACCATTCGTATCCCTGTTCACATGATCGAGACTATCAATAAGCTAAATCGCATTTCACGCCAGATGGTGCATGAAAAAGGCCGCGAGCCAACTCCAGAGGAGTTAGGCGAACGCATGGAAATGTCGGAAGATAAAGTCCGCCGCGTGCTTAAAATAGCGAAAGAGCCAATCTCTATGGAGACACCAATCGGTGATGATGAAGATTCACATCTAGGTGATTTCATCGAGGATGCCACCGTAGACTCGCCAGTGGATTCGTCTATCGATGAAGGCCTGCGCGAAGCAACTAAAGATGTCCTAAGCAGTTTGACAGCAAGAGAAGCTAAGGTACTAAGAATGCGCTTCGGTATCGACATGAATACCGACCACACGTTAGAAGAAGTGGGCAAGCAATTCGACGTAACTCGCGAGCGCATACGTCAGATCGAAGCAAAGGCACTACGTAAGCTTCGACACCCGACCCGCTCGGATCATCTTCGCAGTTTCCTCGACGCGTAGAGCTAAAATTTTCAGCATCGCTGCATAAAAAGTGCAGCGATGCCGGTATTTTTTTCTCTCAATTTCCAGCTCCTCCAAATTCCGTTTTAATCACAAAATAGTATTTATCAAAAAAATCAGGAGATTTTCATGCCAGGCGTTTCAATCAAAGATAAAGTCGTTCTAGTGTCAGGCTCTAATCGAGGCATAGGTAAGAGCTTCGCGATCCAAGCTCTTGAGATGGGTGCGAAGAAAGTCTACGCAGCGGCAAGAGACAAATCCAAATTAGCAGAGCTCGTCGCGCAGTATGGCGATAAGATCGTCCCTCTCTCTTTGGATGTCACAAATCAGGATGAAGTAACAGCGGCCGCGGCCGCAGCTGGCGATGTTGAAGTACTCATCAACAACTCAGGCATGGGCGGTGGCGGGCCGATGGTCGGCAACCCTAATGAGGCAGGCCAACGCATGGAAATGGAAGTTAACTATTTTGGCACCATAAAGATGTGCGATGCTTTTGCCCCCATTCTTAAGGCAAACGGTGGCGGCGCTATCGTGAATATTCTCTCGGTTGCCGGTCTTAGCAGTTTTGCTTTCGCACCAGGCTATTCGGCATCGAAGGCCGCCGGCCGCTCACTGACCCAGGCACTACGCGTAGAACTCGCTAAGCAGGGCACGTTGGTCTCCGGCGTATTCCCCGGCCCAGTAGACACTGACATGGCCAAGAACCTACCCATGGACAAGGCCTCGCCCGATTCCGTTGTGAGTCATGTCTATGAAGAGATAGCCAAGGGCTCTGAGGACATCTACCCAGACCCATTCGCTGTCCAGTTCGCTGCAGGCGTGCAGGCAGACTTCAAGGCTGTAGAAAAAGCGAACGCGGCAGGCTTTTAGGGCTTACCAACAGCCACACAATTAAGTAGAATTCAGTTCCTTTTGTAGCCATAGCAGTCTGAGTTAAAGCTCGGAAAGTTATGACAAGGCCCGAGCATTGTAGGCGAGGCGTCAATTTTTCGATTGAAGGAGCGTACTGGAGTACGTGACTAAGAGAGAACAAATTGAACAACGCAGCATACGATGCTCAGGAGAAGATCAAAGGGCCTATAACTCAGCTGGTTAGAGTAGCGGACTCATAATCCGTTTGTCCGGGGTTCGAGTCCCTGTGGGCCCACCA
>CALKDE010000222.1 GCA_938082955.1 uncultured Pseudomonadales bacterium | reverse complement strand
AGATCGATTTCTGTATTTCCAGATTTCCATGCCATCGGCATAGGTCAACTTGGTAATCGGGTTGCCAAATGACGTACTTACCCAATCTAGATTACTTTCACCGAGCTGCAACCTAGACACATCAGCCTCGTTCCATACAGTCTGTAAAGGACGCGAGTCCGAATCGATAGTAACCAGACAACCAGTCAGTACGATGCTCATAACTAGCAATAGCGTTTTCTTAATCATTTAACAATCACCATTCACATTGAATTCATTATTGAGATTGACCCTTTCCCTGCGGCGACCAATAACCTCTCCACTATCCCCGTCACTCACCCGAAAACCTTAGAGTAAAATTGCCGAAGAGCTGTATAATTTGGTCTCCTGCACTCTTTGACGGGGCAGCGCTGTAATAGTTACAGCCATAGAGCCTCCCCTAATAAGAAATAGCGCTGAATCGACACTGAACACAAATTTTCTGTCCTTTAAAATAAGGAAAATCGCGAATTTATCGATTTATCCCTAGGACACTAAAAACCGACAAGCTAATTACTAACGCGACCTAAGAGGATCAGAATGCTCGCTAGATTCAACCGCCTTTTCCCCCTATGGGCATTGCTAATTTCCCTGCTCGCCTTCTTTCTAGATGCACCCTTCGCCGCACTCAACACTGCCATCGTTCCGCTGTTAGCTGCAGTCATGTTCATGATGGGCCTCACCCTGACCAAGGCCGACGTTGAACGTATTGTGAAAGATCCGAAGCCGATTTTAGTGGGAGTGATCCTACAGTTCTTATTGATGCCGGTTCTAGCGCTGACATTTTCCAAGATGCTGCAGCTATCGAACCAGCTCACCATAGGCATGGTACTTGTTGGCAGCTGTGCTGGCGGTAGCGCATCCAATGTCGTCTGCTATCTGGCCAAGGGGGATGTGGCACTTTCTATCAGCATGACCATGGTTTCAACACTCGTCGGAGTCATAGCGACGCCGCTACTTTGCGCCTTCTATCTTTCGGAAACGGTCAGCGTAGATACTCTCGCATTACTTTTTAGCATAATGCAGATTGTCTTCATTCCAGTAGCTCTTGGGTTTGCTTGTAAGTTTTTCCTGGCTGATTTCGCGAATAGAGCGGAGCCACTCATTCCGACATTTTCGGTACTCACTATTTTGCTTATTATTGCGATAGTTGTGGCGCTCAATGCAGACAGGCTTCTTGATGTGGGCCTGATCACCCTAATCGCCGTAATCCTGCACAATCTTTCTGGGCTAGCAGGCGGCTACTACATTAGCCGCCTAATTGGATTAGATATAAAGCAGAGTCAGACCATCGCTATTGAGGTGGGCATGCAGAACTCTGGACTAGGTGTAGCCCTCGCCACTCAGTTTTTCTCTGCAACAGCTGCTTTACCCGGCGCGCTGTTCAGTGTTTGGCACAACATCAGCGGTTCGTTGCTAGCTTCAGTGTGGAGTAAGAAGAGAACGTCGCTTGAATACCTATTAAAAGACGAAGAGTCGATCCTGCCTCCGAAGTAAGCCGCTACAATAATGGCGCCGCAAGGCGCCTCTGCTTTATTACTTTTTTGATAATTTTTAGATAAATAATCCGTTACGCTTGACATGTTTTGCACAAATCTAGGGTGCACGCATTCAAATATTTATCTCTTTGTGAAGAGAATGAACGCCCAAACAACCCTCAACACGCTACCAAAAACTGCACCATTATGGGTCATCAGCTCTGCTCGCGTAGGGGAAGAATTAGAGGACCTGCTTAGAATGAATTTCTGATAACTAAACGACTAGCAATCCATTCAAAAAAAGCCTTCTACGTTCTCAAAATTAGAGACCTTTCTTTCTTAAAATTTCATTAAATACTCACAAACATGTCCGTACTGGGAAACTATTTTGCATAAAACCCCACAGGAACATCAAGGCTATCTACGGACTCGCTTTCTTCTATAGCTTCATGATAATCGTGCCTTTCTTCATGGCGAAGAGGTTCAAGCAATTCGTTTACTCGCTATCTATTTCGACTGACAATCTTAGTGACTGGAGCCGTTGCCAGCTATTCGGCTGCAGTCTCAGGCTTATAAATTACTTTGAATGCGTTAGGCCTGTCTTCAAATTTTCTATTTCCCATGGCGATGGTTCCGTTAATTCAATCGCTCAAAGCACTACTCCTGCAAGTTGCAGCATAAGTAATCCCTGCCCGCCAGGGGATAACTACTCACAAATCCCCCGTGAGTGGTTATCCTTATTTATTTCTAAGCGCGACCTGAAAGAAACGCACCATTAAGGGTCACTTATTGCCAAAAAGCAGCTCTGTTTTTTGCTAGCGCAGCAGAATAAATTTTTGTTCCGAATCGAACCAAAAATCAACGCTCCTAATTGGTGCTTTAGGAAATGACATGTTAGAGTTTTGTCACTGTGCAGTATTGTTTAGCCCAAAAATACGATCTCGTAGATTCATCAGAAGGACTAACCGCAACAAACAGCCGTAACAGAAGTTTTACTATCAAATAAATTTGCCCTAAAAAATTAGCTGCCACTAAAAGACTTAATAGAGTACAAATTTGCCTCCTGTGATTTCGGGGGCGACTCATAACAATGCCGGAGAGAATTAATGAAACTTATTACCGCAATTATCAAACCGTTTAAAGCCGATGATGTACGGGAAGCATTGTCTGAATTAGGCGTAAGCGGCATGACCCTGACTGAAGTCAAAGGCTTCGGTCGCCAGAAAGGGCACACGGAGCTTTACCGTGGTGCTGAGTATGTTATCGACTTCCTGCCCAAGGTAAAACTCGAAATAGCTGTATCTGATGAACTATCGGATCAAGTTGTTGAAGCAATCTGCACGGCGGCGAATAGCGGGCAGATCGGTGATGGCAAAATCTTTGTCAGCACTTTGGAACAAACCATTCGAATACGAACTGGCGAAACTGGCAACGACGCGCTTTAGGGGCTCAGACAAAATGATAACTAGTATTCTTAGAACTAAGTATTTCGCAGCTGCACTTCTATTGTTTCTGCCTAGCGCGGCCTCGGCACAGGAGGGATTAAACGGCGCCAATACTGCTTGGATCTTAACTTCGACTGCTCTCGTTCTTTTTATGACCCTGCCAGGACTCGCACTCTTCTACGGCGGACTTGTTAGAACTCGAAACGTACTTTCTGTGCTCATGCAGTGCTTCTCAATTGCCGTTGTAGTTTCTATTCTGTGGTTGGTCGTAGGTTACAGCATAGCCTTTGGCCCTTCTGAATCGGCTTACTGGGGTGGGCTGAGCAAAATGATGTTTAACGGCGTCGTTGTCGACTCCCTCTCCGGCGACATTCCGGAAACTGTCTTCGCCTCCTTTCAGATGACTTTCGCAATCATTACGCCGGCTCTAATCGTGGGTGCGTTCGCGGAGCGAATTAAATTCTCAGCTATGTTGTTATTCTCGGCACTGTGGACGCTGATAGTCTACTTTCCCGTTGCAAACTGGGTCTGGGGTGGCGGCTGGCTGGGCCAGATGGGCCTGATCGATTTCGCAGGCGGCACCGTGGTGCATGTAACGGCAGGTATTGGAGCATTGGTATTTGCTCTCGTCATTGGACAGCGCGAAGGCTTTCTAACAGCACCGATAATGCCCCACAACCTGACCATGAGCTTTACCGGCGCAGGCATGCTCTGG
>CALKDE010000221.1 GCA_938082955.1 uncultured Pseudomonadales bacterium | reverse complement strand
CTGAGTATTCAGCAATGTATGTATTCGATGAATACTGCTAAATAACTGGTCTAGCAGGGATGGCAAGAGACTGAATGAGATAGTAGAATCTTAGGCACTAATTTTCCACATTTGGATAACTATGAGCTGGATAAAAACAATACCTTATGCAGAGGCGACAGGTCGGCTACAAAAGCTCTATGACCGCGTTAAGGGACCCGATGATAATGTGGACAACATTATGATGGCCCATAGTTTGCGACCGCATTCCATGGAAGCCCATATGGGCATGTACAATAAAGTCCTCCACCATACATCGAATAGTTTGCCTAAATGGTATCTAGAGGCTATTGGTGTTTACGTGAGCTGGTTAAATGAATGTCACTACTGCGTTCAACACCATTTTGAAGGTCTAGTTACAGAGTTGGATGGACTGAGGTCTAAAGCAGATCTCATTAAATCTAGCTTCAGCGAAGGCGATTTTTCCAGTGCTGTATCAACAAGAGAGGCGGCGGGTCTTAAATATGCTGGCTTACTCACGCAGCAGCCGTCACATATCCAAGAGTCAGATGTCGCCGCACTGCGCGAAGCCGGTTATGATGATGGTGAGATACTTGAGATCAATCAGGTAACCAGTTATTTCAATTATGCCAACCGTACCGTGCTTGGTTTAGGCGTGAGTACAAAAGGCGATGTTCTCGGTCTTGCGCCTAGAAATAATGATGATCCGGATGATTGGAATCATGGATGATTAATAAAAATCTTTTGATTGCATGACATCATCAGGGGTTACTCTATTGAGATTGGGGCAACTAAATTTCTTTAAACTTAGGAACATCCAGTCCCATGTTCTCATACATTTTTCGATAGCCGGTCTGTTTTATACCCTGGGCAACTTGAGAAAATTGATTGTCTCCACCTTCTATGCCAAAACCAAACACTAGCCTGTTCAACATGGCAGACAAACTGCAGAGATAAATAACATCTGCTAATGCTTTTTCTGAACATCCCGATGCCAGCACTGTATTAACTGCTGTTTGATTGTTTTTATAGGGCTCCAGCGTGAGCCTTTTTAGAAAATGTGCGAGTGCTTTTATTTTCTCGTTAGTGGGCGCGGTATCGATGTCTTCAAACAGGGCAACAACTAGTTCTCCCTCTGCACCATAAACTTGAGCTGCTTGGTTGTGAAGCTGATAACAATAGTCGCATTCATTCAGTTTAGAACAATAGGCTTCCAACACTTCTAGCTCAGATCTGCTGAGCTCAGACTGGCCCAGACAGATTTCTTCAGCCATTGCTATTAAATACCCGGCCTTTTCCCAGTTATGTCTGAATACATCAGACAGCATTGCGTTTTGACCTAAGGACTTAAAAAACGACATGCTACACCTCCGGCAGTTGTATCTTGTAAATAACTCAGTAGTTCGATCTTCGTATCTTAGCAAATAAGAGGTTTATTCAGATCAAGCGATTTATTTGCCGTAGACAGGTAATAAATCTAGCATCGCCAAGATATGGCAGGAGGCATAAAAAATGCCCATGGCAAAAATAAAGTAAATTAATTTGTTCCCACCCCAAAGCAGATAGGTTCCAGGGGCAAATATTTCGCGACTTCGTTTTAACATTAAGGGTGGGACTATAAGGGCCGTAAAGGCGACCGCCATGCCCGCAAAGCCAATGGCTACAATAAAGCCGTCCGGGAAAAAAACACCACCAACAATAGGCGGTAAAAAAACGATTATCGCTGTTTTCAATCTTCCCAACGGCGTTTCAGAAAAGTTGAATTTGTCAGTAACAAAATCAAACAAGGCTAAACTGACGCCCAAGAAAGACGTAATGATGGCCAAATTGGCGAAACTATTTAGTAATTTTTCGAGCTGTTCGCTTGGTACTACTTGGTTAATAGCAGCCACTAAGACGCCGATGTTGCCACCCTCAGCAATTATGGGCAGAAATGCTTGCCGTTGAAGATTGCCCATAGTACTCACCAACCACAGCAAATAGACCAAAAAGCACAAGCAAGAGCCTATTAACATACACCGGCCAATCATGACGGGTTTCTTCCCATAATACTTAATCAGAGAAGGCACCATGGGATGAAAACCAAAGGCGGTCAGATAGAACGGCAGGGCGGCAAAGACAAAGGGAAAATAGCTGTTGTTGCTTCCTTCGTCTGGTATTAATAATTGCCTTAAATTTGCTGCTAGGGTCAGATCAGTGACGGCCAAGACTAAGGAAAGCATCATGCCGATAATCATGATTGAGATGACGCGGTCTACCGCTTTGGTGCTCATCCAAACGACAGCGGCCAGCAATATTGAAAACGTTAGCCCGGCAATTATTTGTGAGGGCGAATAACCGAGTGTGGACTCAAGTGTAAGGATAACAATGGAGCTGCCACCGCTAATATAGGCGTATTCCAGAGTGTAGAGCAAGAATGCGAACAAGAGTCCGTAACTGATGTTCCAGTATTTGCCCAGCGTTGCTTTAATCATTGTGTCGTAGTTAGCCCCATGTCGAAAATGGAGATTAACCTCCATTATCATCAGGGATATGTGATACATACAAAACCAGGACAGCAACATGCAGGCTAGAGTCCAGCCGAACCACATGCCGGAAGAAACGATGGGGAGAGAGAACATACCAGCACCAATTGCGCCACCGGTAATGATCGCGATGCCACCCAACATCGAGCTGGCTTTTGTTTCAGTTTCTACAAGTTCTGTTGTTTGCATGCGTCTAATACCGCTCAAAGTTTTATTCTCTGCAGAATACTACCAATGACTTTGCTCGAGTGATAGATAATGAGTATTGATCTTTTCTTGAATATTTAGGCCAAGGTAAATTGATGAATGAGTCGGGCGGCTAATCGGGCAGTTCTATCGTCAATATCAAATGTTGGATTCATTTCAGCTACTTCGAACGCGATGATTTTTGAAGCGAATTGGCGTTTAAGACTATCGAGTAATTGAACAATGGTATTGGGATTTACGCCTAAGGCGGCTGGTGCACTGACGCCGGGAGCATATGACGCTGGAAAAACATCTAAACAAACCGTTATATAAAGATAGTCCATCGGTTCGCAGAAGCTTGCAATATCCTCGAAACTCTTTTGCCATGGTTGATTATTGATACTTAGGTCAGACTTCCAATGGACGTTTTTTTCATTGGCATAGTCAAACAGGGCTTCTGTGTTAACGCTGGGATTTATACCGTAGACCAGGTAATCGAA
>CALKDE010000220.1 GCA_938082955.1 uncultured Pseudomonadales bacterium | reverse complement strand
CATGTGCTCGGCTGAACGAAGCAACATGCTTTCGTCATGCTTGCGAAACATACTCGTTACCTCCAAGGCCTTCCCTTGTGTATAGCCTAGGTGCTCCAGGGTGTCAGTTGCAGCCTCGAGGCTACTAGCAAAAGTTTCTCGTATTACATTGTCTACGCCACGCTTGTGCAGCTCATAGGCGTGGAAGCGATCGATAGCGCGCGCCACTATCCGAATGTCGGGGTTCTGTCCTTGGCCAAATCGACTATCTGCAAAGACTCCTCAACATCGTCAACAGCAAGCACCAGAATTCTGGCCTTCTTAACACCCGCCGATTGCAGCAAATCAAGACGCGTAAGATCTCCGTAAAAAAGACGATTACCGAACTGCTCTACGAATTCGACGTGAACCGAATCTTTATCCATAGCTGTAAACGGCACATGACGTGCCTGCAACATTCGACCGACTATCTGGCCGAATCTACCAAATCCAGCAATAATTACCTCGGGCTCGTGATCGTCCCAGTAGGCATCTTGATCGGGCACGGTCTCGCTGCGACAGCGCCAAATCTTGCGCTGCATAACGACCAAAGGAGATGTCAGCGCCATGGACAAACCAACGATGAGGGTAATCTGATCGGCGAGCTGTGTAGTAAACAGCTGCAACTCAGTAGCCGAGGACAGCACAACAAACGCAAACTCTCCGCCCTGCGACAGCATCAATCCTAGCTGAAAGCTTTCTTTGAAGGAGACTTTACGCCAACGCAAGATGCCGACGATCACTAGCGTCTTGACGGTTACTAAGGCGAGCGCTCCTATAATCATGAGCAGTGGATTGGTAACTAACAACGGCAAGTTGAGGGTCATCCCTACTGCGATAAAGAAGAGTCCAAGTAGAATACCTTTGAACGGTTCGATGTCAGATTCGAACTGATGCCTGAAATTGGAATTCGCCAATAATATTCCAGCGAGGAAGGCCCCCAAGCCCATCGACAATCCAACAGCCTCCATCAACACTGCAACGCTGATAACGATCAATAAACTGGCTGCTGTCATCACCTCTCGATTATTCGTGCCAGCGACGATGCGCAGAACCTTGTTCAAGCCAAATCGGCTAACCCCTAGAACCAGCAAGATGGCAACAACGCCGTAGTACCACGGCGGCGACTCATTTTCAGCAGATCCAGATAGTGCTACCACACCAACCAAGACAAGAATTGGGATAACGGCGAGATCCTGCATCAATAGAATGCCAAAGCCTTTTCTGCCTAAAGGAGACGCGAGGACATGCTCTTCATTCATAAGCTGTATCGCGAATGCCGTAGAGGAAAGAGCGAGGGTCAGACCTAGTACCAGCGACTGCGAATAACTGAAGGGGAACAGCAGCAGTAGCCCTCCGATTGCTAGTGTGCTGAGTAACAGCTGACTGCCACCTATCAGACCGATATGACTGCGCATATTCCACAGCTTTTCTGGCGCTAGTTCTAAGCCGATGATGAACAACAGGAGGATTACGCCGTATTCGGCAAAGTGCAACACATGATCTGGATCACTGATAACACCTAATGCATGGGGCCTAAAACGATGTCAGCACACAAATAACCTAAAATTGATCCTAGACCGATCTTCTTGAAAAGAGGAACTGCTATAACCGCGGCGAGAAGATAATACAGCGCATTGATCAACAGACTATCGGTATACATAAAGACCTCAATTTCGGTGGTTAGACAGTGATTGCGACGCGAGTTGAGTTTTGTGCAAGCCAAAAATCTCCACTAGGCAAGTGCCGGACTATTTTGCGGCGCAAATGCATGTGAATCGCGAGCTTTCTGGGTGTATTCCATGCCTTGAACGGGCACTTAGTTTGATTTCACTTTTCAGTTACTAATCTATGCAGCTTTTCATTCAATTCAAAAATATTCAATGTATCCCATAAACCGCTATATAGCCCGTAGCCACTGGCCTGCAGCAATTTGAGTAGTCTAGTAACAAAAACTATTAAAATGTGCTGCAATCTTATTGGAAACCAGTAAACTTAGGAGCTCAGGACAGATTTCCTAGTAGTATAAATTTTAAATAAAGAGGAATAAGACGTGAAAAGACTTTTGGGATTAGCCTTCGTAGCAGCTATTGTTGCGGGCACAGCAAATGCCGGCGAACGAGTTGGTGATTTCGCTTTGATCGACCATCAAGGTGCCATCCAGCACATGGCTTGGTACAACGATCACAGCGCTGTAGTCATCATGCCTATGACGAATAGCCAAGACGACGCAGCAAGTTTAAAGGCACTCCAAGGGACATATGCTGAACAAGGCGTTGAATTCTTCCTACTAAACCCCGGCTTACATAGTGATCGCGCCCTAATACAGAGCCAAGTTACGGCCTTGGGCCTAGATCTTCCAGTATTGATGGACGACGCCCAACTCGTAACAGAGCTGCTAGGTGTGAGCCGCCTAGATGAAGCGGTTCTTTACGATCCAAGCAGTTTCGAGCTGTTGTACCGTGGCCCCATAGACCGTATGGAAGCTTCGCTCAAGGAAGCGCTCGCTGGCGAAAATTTCGAGATGGTGTCTGTTGCAAGCAACGCCCCTGCAATCGAATTTTCAAACCTAGATGCACACGCAAATCTTTCCTATGAGAACGATATCGCACCAATAATCGCCGAGAATTGTGCTAGCTGTCACCGCGACGGCGGCATCGCCCCTTTCGCCATGGATAGCAGTCTTACCGTCCAAGGCTGGTCACCGATGATTCGCGAAGTCGTTATGACTAAGCGCATGCCCCCAGGTCAGGTTGACAACAAAGTCGGTCACAAGATGAAGAACGAGATGAATCTTAGTGACATCGAGATGCAAAAACTTGTGCGCTGGGTAGACAGTGGCTCTAAAGTGGACAGCGAGAACGACCCCCTAACAGCTCTAACATGGCCAACTGACAAGTGGTCTCTCGGCGAGCCTGACTTAATTGTAAAGGTTCCTGAGCAATCCATTCCTGCAACAGGCGTTGTAGACTACATGGATATCCCTATCGATCTTGGCCTGGATAAAGACGTCTGGATTAAGGGTAGTGAAGTTGTTCCTGGCGATCCGGCCGTGCTTCACCACATTATTACCACGGTTGTCCCGCCAGAAGGTGCCCCTGATTTTCAGCAAATCCTAATGGAATTACTAGCATCCCTGCCAGCTGAGAAAGCACAGTCGATTCGCGCTACGCTTTTCGCCGCGGTAGCATCAGGCCAACAGCCCGACATCGGTGCAATCTTCAAGGAAATTCCTGAGTTTGATATAGGCACCTTTCTAGGAAGTAGCGATCCAGACCTAGGCTCTGTCGCCGGCTATGCTCCAGGTAACAATATTTCGCTTAATCCCCCTGGCGTTGGCGGCCTATTAAAAGCCGGCACCACGCTTAATCTGCAAATGCACTACACCACTTCAGGCAAAGAGACTACTGACTCGACTGAGATCGGCATCTACTTTTATGACGAAGGTGAAGTGCCTAACGAGCGAATGTCAGGCGGCGTAGGCAATGCCTTCTCAATCGCCATTCCTGCTCAGGCGAAAGATCATGAGATGGAGCTAGTGACACTTGTTCCTGAAGATGCGGAACTGTATAGCCTTATGCCGCATATGCATTTTCGCGGTAAGCGCATGAAGTTCACTGCACAATACCCTGACGGCAGCGAAGAATTGCTGTTATCGGTTCCTGCCTACTCCTTCAACTGGCAGCTAGCACATGAATTGGAAGAGCCTCTCTCAATTCCTGCTGGCACCAAGATTGTTGCAACTGGCGCGTTCGATAACTCTTCACAGAATACATTCAACCCAGATGCTAATACTGAGATCAACTGGGGTGAGCAAAGCTGGGAAGAGATGTTCATGGGATTCTATACTTGGAAGAACGTTGACCAAGGTGGTTCTGACTAGTTCAGCCCCTAAAGTTAGATAGAAAGACGAAAACAAAAAAAGGGTGAACTCACGAGAGTTCACCCTTTTTTTATTCTTAGAAGAAACTACCTACCCTGAGGCATCATCCTGCTGAGTTCTCCTTTTTTTATCCTTCGAATAAGGTAAGCAATTTTCTAAAGAGCTACCCTACTGCCCTCGTGGCGGTGGAAGCGTCCAATCGCAGCCTTCGCACTCCGGCGACCTATCATTCTCGCTCATCACCGCGAAGATAAAGTCACGCCATACTTCGTTTGGCTGCCATACGGTATTCATATCTTCCTTGGCCTGCGCAATTGGCACGTCCTCATAGATTACTCGATAGAGGAAACTAAACGCTGTGGCTCTGGCATTGACCTGACAATGCAGTAACGTCTTCTTGTCAGTATTGCGTTGCATGGAATCGGCAAATGCATAAAAATCCGCGGGCAAAGGGTTGTCGAAATCCACCGGCACCTGCATATACTCCATGCCAAGACCCTTTATTACCTGGTCCGCATCCGTCAGCGCATTCTGATTATTTGTGAAAGCTATATACACGATTCTCTCAAAGCCATTCTCC
>CALKDE010000219.1 GCA_938082955.1 uncultured Pseudomonadales bacterium | reverse complement strand
TCTGCCAATTCTGCAACATAGCCGGTTCCCGCTGAGCCAGATTGGCCTTCATCGGGAACTCGGTAGACGGTAGGTTTAATGTATCTTTGTAATCACTCATAGCTTGAACTGCACGCTGTATTGGTTTGTTCTATTATGTATCTGTTAGTAGCCGAATATTCTTAGCTAGTAACTCCAAAAATCTCCCTGACTTGCTCAACGTCAGCACTGATCTGTTTCTTCAACTCTTCTAGACCGGCAAATTTCGTCTCTTCCCGTATCTTCTGACGAAAAACAACCTCTATCGTTTTCCCGTATAGGTCCTCATTGAAATCCAGTATGTGTGCTTCTAACAGCGCCTCACCCGATTCCGTTACCGTGGGGCGATAGCCAATATTAACCGCCGCGGGTCGATACTGATCGACCAATCTAACTTCGCAGGCATAAACGCCGTGTAAGGGAATGCGCAGGCGCTGAGGTTTGATATTGCAAGTTGGAAAACCCATGTCGGTACCCAGCTGCTTACCCCGGACTACCTCGCCCTTGATGGAATAAGGCCTACCTAGCACTTGTTCAACGAGAATAAAATCAGCCTTTGCTAGCTGCTCTCTAATGAAGGTGCTACTGATTCGATGCCCATTACGCTCGTAGGCCGCGGTTTCTACTACTTCGAAACCAAACTGCTTACCCGCTTCACTAAGTAGAGCAAAATCTCCCTTGCGCTGGTGACCGAAGCGAAAATCGTTACCGACGATAAAACTCTTTACTCCCAGCCCCCCAACCAATATATCCGCGATGTAATCCTCGGCGCTCAACTCACTGAGCTGTCGATCAAATTTCAGCTGAAATACAAAGTCGATCCCGAAGCTTTCCAGTAGCTCTAACTTCTCCTGTAGGATCGTCAGTCTCGCCGGGCAACTATCAGCATCCCTTGCAAAAAACTCTTCAGGATGAGGCTCGACCAGTATAACCAGGGATGGCAGAGCGAACTGCTCGGCTTTCTGTTTTAGCTGATCCAGTATTAGTTGATGTCCTAGATGCACACCATCGAATTTACCGATAGTGGCAACGCAGCTTTCCTGCAGCGCAGAGAAGCGATTCATTTCTTCGAAGATAATCATTGCAAGGAAGTCTCTGAGACTAGGGCTGGGAAAAGCGCAGAATTATACTCTTTTATAGCGAAATCAGCCAGAAACTGGCTTGAAATCCAAGCCTTTGTAGCTCGCTGAGGTGGTGGAGCCTGCGCTAGGGCGTCGTAGCAGGTTTTGCTGACAATTTATCCTGTTTCAAACCTGCCAAGCTCTTCTTGAACAAGACTGTCGCCAGCACCAGAAGAAGGATGATAAGCACACCTTGCCCAACCAACGTATTGACCACTGAAATTGTTTCAGGCCTAGTCGAGATAAAGATGAGATTGATCATCGTGGCCAAAGCCACTAGGGACACCAGTGCGGAAGTAATGAGTTGAATCACGGCTACTAATTTGTTCATATTTAGGCACTATCCTGCAATTTATGAAACGACATGAAATGCTCAGAGCCATCGGCGCCAAGAAATCGGCGAAGAGTCTTCGCGTTCGTCTTGCGAGCATCTACTATAATGAGCCCCTCGAGGGAGTCACTAAAATTCGGGTGCATGTTAAAGCAGGCAAGCTTACCATTTACCGAGAGGTAATGGCGCAGAAGTACCGGAACTGCCTTGCCTGGATCACAGCGCCCTATCAACTTGCTCAGCATTTTTACATTCGACAACTCCGCCAACATTTCGCTAGTCCATACTCGATTCATGATTTTATGCGGCGTTATTGGCTTGATTAGCTGATCGAATTCATTTGCCTTGAAATTCGTCATCATAGTGTCTGCGATAAGAGCGCGAGCAAGGTCGCTGTATTCTCTCGATATACTCACCGAACCGAACAAAGTGTGATACCTGGGGTTTTCTACCAAAATTTTACCTATGCCCCGCCAGAGCAAGTTAAGCGACACCGGCTTCTTCTGATAGTCTGGATGGATAAAACTTCGCCCCATCTCTATTGCAGAGCCAAGTCTATTGGTGAAGGCCTCATCGTATTTATAGAGCGAACGACTGTACAGCCCCTTCACGCCATGTTTGGCCACGATCTCATCCACGAGTCCTACGCGATAGGCGCCGGCGATTCTAAGAGCGGTCTTATCCCAAAGAAACAGATGCAGATAGTGCGGGTCGAACTCGTCGGAGTCCTTCGACAGACCTGTGCCCTCGCCCACGGACCGAAACGTCACCTCACGCGCGATCGCAATTTGCTCCATAATGGGGCCAAGCCTGTCGTAAGGTACGCAATAGACATCAAGCTCTTCATGCTCGATCAGTCTACATTCTTCGAGGCCGGTAATAGCGGAGAACAATTCTGCGCTGCCGCTTACCGGGCTAGAATCGACTACCAATTGGTCTTTCGTCCTCAGCCGCGTTTTCGGTTCTCGTACTAAGGCATCGGTACTCACTCGCAGGTAATCGGTAATCGCCCTCGGGCTCTGCAGGAGCCTAAGCTCCGCCGCCAAAATCGGTCGGCCGAATCGCAGCTCTAGTTTAAAGCCTTGTTTGTTTGCCAACTGACGAGGCAGCAGAGCAGTTCGAAGCCTGGGATGAATCATACCAGCGGCATAGAACAGCCGACTGTTAGTGCCTCCGACATGAACGGGCAGACAAGTTGCTTGATAGCGCTTCAATAACTGCCCTGCTAGTCGATTCCAGGCGCGATCCTGAATTCGGCGATGGCCGCGCTCATAGGCGGACACCATACCAGCTGGAAAAATCAATACAGCACCGCCATGTTTAAGATGCTTGTGAACTTGCTTAATACTGGACACATTACCAGCCGCCGCATCACTTGACAGGACATCTACGCCGATAAAAATATCGGCAAGCTCTGGAATCCTGCGCAATAATTCGTTGGTCAATACCTTTAGGTCCGGCCGGATATCCGCTATTACCTTGGCTATCGCCACTCCCTCGAGACCACCTAGCGGATGATTCGCGACGATAAGGACGGGGCCGGTACGCGGTATTTCTTCAAGATTCGAGGCGTTGACAAGGTCCAGACTGACGCCGAGGGCTTCCAGGGTGTACTGCAGAAACTCATGCGCTGTGCATCCAGCCGGCCGCCTATCATAGATCTGTGCCAGACGATCGAGTCCGAGTACCTTCTCGATAACAGCGGACAGAATTCGTGGCTTAAAAGGTAAGCGGCAGGGATTAATCATTTTGCGGATACTGCTTCACTAAATTATTCTCAAAGCGCCAGGCGCGATATAAAGCCATCAATCCCGGAGGTCTGGCGCCCCTTTTGCGGCTTATGCTACCCAGTTTAAACAGCGTACGATATTGCTGCAACAAGGTATTAATCGCCGTGATTAGCCCCGTATTTCTATCCCATATATTAATCGATTCGGAGCTTGCCCCATTTATCTCGATTATATTGAATTCCAGCCCAGCACTGAGGCTTTCTATGTCTTTGAACTTTACATCTAAGCGTCCATAGAAGAATCCCGGGATATCCTCAAATATTTTATCGAGGGATTGTGATAGCTTCTGGCTTATCAATTCCCCAGCATCTCGAAAAATTGCCCCGCGGCTATGACTCGCCGCAAATACAAGCCTGTAGGGCTCGCCCTTGGGGATGACATCGTGCCAGCGGGCAACATGCCGACTACGATACAGGTGCAGTAACTCGCCTGCCCGCGCGTCCTGAGCGACCAACTCTGCGAGTTGTCTCTCGCCATCGCCCACCACAAAGGGCGTGTACTTTAGCGTAAGCGAGGTGACCTCTCCTGTGGCCTTCTCTGGGTCGCGAACATAGAACACACCGGCTTCTGCATCCCATTGACTCAGCTTCTGGAATTGAATACAGCCACCTACAGGAAAGCCCTGCAAATAGTCGGCGAGCTCGGCATCATCCTTGAGTAGCCGGACTCCTACGCCACGACAACCCATATTCGGTTTCCCAACCAAGGGGTATTCCAATCCCGCCGCCGTTAACGCCTGTTTCGCCATTTGGCACTGCCGCTGGAGAGACTGATCCTCAACCTCGACTAGTATCCAAGGCAGAATCCACTGGCATGCATAGTCTCCTGCTAGATCGAATACCGCCGACTTGGATACCCCGACCATGCCCGACAGCGGAATTCCTGGATTCGCAATCAGAGGCAGGCTCAAGCTCCGGTAGCGTACTGCTAGGAGTAACCACTGAATAGCTACCGGCACGTACATCAACCAAATCGGCCAAAATTCGAAGAATGAGGTAGTACGACCCGAGTTGTCGAGCGCGGGCATACCTCGAGGTACGTAGCTGGCAGAATCTGGACTGGATTTTTGCAAAATCTGTAGAAATTTCCTTCAATCAATGAGTAGCAGACCGGTTCGATCCAATTTTGTTCCGATTTCTATGCACCCGTATTGCTATGTGGCGCTTAGGAAACAGCGCGATTATCGCATTCGTGCAAGAAAGCCTCAATCAGACTGGCCCGATATCCACAATGCCAGACGGCGAAGCTTTGCAGAACTAGACGAGCTTTCTGCCGATAACTAATACAGTAGCGAAGCTCAGGATGCCGCTGTTACTATCTAATCTGCAACGCACAGGGAAAATCTACAGCATGCTCGGAAAAATACTGTTAACTCTTACGGTGATGATTATCGCCTTCTTCTTTGTGCGCCAGCGCGACATGAAGGGAAAGAGTAGCCCTTCCCGAAACACATTGCCCTCGAAAAAAGCTCAGGACAAGGCGGTCGAGCAAGAAAATCATACTCTGTCTGCCGACCTCCGCCTCGGTGCTTATATGTTCCTCGCTCTTGTTATCGGTCTAGGTGCTACGCTGTATTATTTCCAATGGCAGGATGACCATTCTATTCTAACGGTGCGACTTCACAGCGACGGTCAGACTGAGGCTATTGTGTATCAAGTCTATAAATTTCAAATGGCTGAACGCTCCTTCACAACCCTAGATGGTATCCTCGTCACGGTAGCGAGCAGCGAGCGCATGGAAGTCGAAGGCCTATAGCAATCGAGTAAGGAAAACAACATCAAGGACAAACCCAACAAGGCGATAACCGGGGGTGGCTTCAAAGCCATGCAGTACGTCCTGTCTTGCGCCCAGAAAGTTGGCACCCGCAAGTTAGCCAGCGCCGTTCAGTCAAAGAATACCTGCAAGGCCTGCGCCTTCGGTACCGGGGGTCAACGGGGCGGCCTGCACAATGAATACAGTAGTCGCATAGAGATCTGTAATAAGAATATCCAAGCACAAACGAGCGATATTAGAGACCCAATACCGCCTCAGATATTCGAACAGAACAGCATCAGTGAACTGCGTGAACTTAGCGCCAAGCAACTCGAAGACCTAGGCCGCTTATCACTTCCACTCTACAAATCGGCGCACTGCGATAATTACGAAGCGGTAAGTTATGATCGGGCCTTTGAGCTCATCGCCAAACGACTGCTCTCTAGCGATCCCCTGCGCAGTTTTTTCTATGCCTCGGGCAGATCATCAAACGAAGCCGCCTTTATTCTGCAACTATTTTCACGCCTATACGGTTGCAACCATATCAATAACTGCTCCTATTATTGCCATCAGGCTTCGGGAGTCGGCCTGGGCCAAAGTATCGGTAGCGGAACCTCAACCATACAATATGGCGATTTGCACAAGGCGGACCTGATATTTGTATTTGGAGCTAACCCCGCTTCTAACCATCCGCGCTTCGTCAAAGTACTGCTCGAATGCCGACAACGCGGCGGGGAGGTCGTCGTAATAAACCCAGCGCGCGAGGCTGGTCTGGTGCGTTTCGCGTCGCCTAGCAACTTTAAATCTATGATTACTGGCGGCGCAGAGGTTGCCTCGCACTATATACAACCCCATGTGGGTGGCGATGTTGCTCTAATTAGCGGCATGGCGAAATACCTAATCGAAAGCGACCTAGTGGATCAAAAGTATATCGATTCCTATTGCGAAAAATTCGACAGCTACTCGCAATTTGTAACACAGCTAAGCTGGACCGATATCCAGAGCGAATGCGGACTGGAACAATCACAGATTGAGTCACTTGCCGATCTTTATGCACAAAGTGAAAGAACAGTCTTCTCTTGGGGCATGGGACTTACCCATCATCACAATGGCACTGACAACATCGAAGCCATCGCGAGCCTCGCCCTGCTGCGCGGCATGATCGGTGGCGAGGGCAAAGGTCTGCTGCCACTGCGTGGACATAGTAATGTGCAGGGCATTGGTTCTATGGGTGTCACGCCTGCTCTGAAAGCAGAGGTTTTTTCCGCAATCGAGAAAGAATTTAAAGTAGAACTACCAAAGTACCAGGGCATGGATACCTTAGCCTGCATTCAGGCAGCTGCTAGAGGAGAAATTGATTTCGCATTCTTGTTGGGGGGCAATCTGTTCGCAGCCAATCCGGACACGCGTTTTTCAGAGAAGGCTCTAAACCAGATTCCCTTCAAGGTAATGATCAACTCCACACTGAATCAGACTCACCTCAATGGAGTCGAGGGTGAGAATCTAATCTTGCCCATTCGAGTGCGCGACGAAGAGACACAGGCGACGACTCAGGAATCCATGTTTAACTACTTGCGGATGAGCGACGGTGGCTTCGATAGAATCGAGGCACTGCAGTCCGAAGTCGATATAATTAGCTCTATCGCGGCAGCGGTAATAGACCAAGGCACCTTAGACTTTCGAGAATTCAAGCGCCATGATTCTATTCGCAAAGCTATCGCCAAACTGATACCAGGGTTTGCAGCACTCGCCGATATTGATGAGACTAAAGCGGAGTTCCATATCGAAGGGCGTTACTTGGCTAAGCCGCACTTCGCTACAAAATCTGGCAAGGCCAACTTCTGTATACCCTCGCAAACTTCTTGGAACACCAAAACGAACCAGGCTACGCAGAATACCAACCATTTCACCCTCACCTCGGTGCGCAGCGAAGGTCAATTCAACACCATTATCTATAGCGAAGAGGATGTGTATCGCAGTCAGTCACATCGACAGGTGCTGTTTATTAACGCAGAAGATCTAGAGAAACTCGGATTGAAAGATCAGGATAAGGTTGACGTGAGCAATGCAACTGGCACTATGCGCAACCTAAGCATAGCGCTGTATGATATAAAACCTGGCAATGTAATGTGTTACTTCCCGGAGGCGAACATCCTTGTGCCGCAATCTGTCGACCAGCGGAGCCGAACCCCCTCATTTAAATCAATTTCTGTTTCGATCAACAAAGCTGCGGGCTAAGTAGCGTCATAGAAATCCTGCGGGTACTAGCTAGCGTCACGATCTTGGCAGCTATCAAAGGCATGTAGCACGAACTCGATCATACTGTCGAAGTCGCCATCCACATTGATCATTACCAATTCACTGTTTTCCAGAACGAACACTGACACCGCATCTAGGGAATTACGCGCCAGATCCATGCCTACTAATACCCAGACCTGTTCTCACTCTTCACGCACCTTGACGAGCGTTTCCCAATGTAGATTCTTTCCTCTCGAGCTCAGCGTATCCGAGAAATCAATCTCGTTGAAATCTATTTTCTGCCAGTGCTGCCACAGTTTAATAAACACTTCCTGCGTCACGTCTTCGGCATTTTCTCTAGCGC
>CALKDE010000218.1 GCA_938082955.1 uncultured Pseudomonadales bacterium | reverse complement strand
GAGTTCGAGGGTGTCGGTTGCCTGCACCATGCGCTCGAGCGTTTGCGCCTTACGAGTTTGGAAACCGACGACGTGTTGTGCCGCCGCGTCGTAGCAAAGCATACCGCGAAAATTCAGGCCCGGCAGCTGATCGATGAGTTGTGCCAGCTGTAAAGAAGGTTGTCCAAAGGGAGTGCCAGTGCGACGTATGCCGGGGTCTACATCGACCACCACGTCAGCAACGATACCCATATTCACGGCAGCCTCAGAAAGCAGGCGTGCATTGGGTTCAGAATCGGTCGCCTGAATAAAGCCTGGACACTGTGCGCGAAGGTTCATAGCGCGTCTAATCTTTGTTGGCGTTACGTTTCCTGTGGTATTTAGAATCTGGTCTATCCCATTTTGGAACATAGCTTCTGCTTCGCTGACTTTGGCTGTGCATATTCCGACCGAGCCGCGGTCCATCTGCATATGAGCGATAGTCGGGCACTTATGGGTCTTCGCGTGGGGTCGGCTCGCTATGCCGTTGGCAGTCATTGTGGAAGCCATGTGGTCGAGGTTGGCTTCTAGGAGATCTAGGTCGACGCAAAGGGCTGGGGTGTCTAGCTCCCATTTCGAGACATTGGCGGACATCTCGCCATTGGCATAGAAGCCTCGCATCTCCGAGGCTGTATAGCCGCGAGCAAGTGAGGGTAATCCAATAGCGGCTGCGCCACTAGCTTGAAGGAAACGACGTCGAGAGATGGAATTACTAGTCATAGAGGCCTCGCTGCGCTCAATTGGAATATCGATCATTAATCATACTCGGCAATCACTAGGTAGGCTATGCCTAACAACGAATCAGTAGTCTGTGCTCAGTTTGTTTGAGGTTCGAGATCTAACGAGATGAAGCGCAGGAATAAGAAGTTAGGGGACTAACATGCACTGTTTATAAACAGTCTGACTCTAGTTAATATTAGCATTGAATTCTCGTGGTCTACTTGCCATGGTGAATAATACGCCGGTTCCAATAAGGCGAGTTATAGCATGTTCATTATGATGCTGCTTGCAATCGGGACTGAACGGTCCTATATAATACGCGTTACTAAGAAATTACACGTCATCAGCAGTCGAGAATCTCCCTTGGAGTTTATAATGCGGTACTCAAGAATAATAACAACAGTACTACTTTTTGGAATTGCTGCCTCAGCAACAGCGCAAGAAGGCGCCGAAGACGAGTCCACGGTTACCTACCCAGCCTCTTTCTTTGCGCAATACGGCCCTGTGTCAGTCAATGACATGCTGAATGTTATCCCCGGTATCAGCGTGGCGCTTGAGGGGAATGAGGTTCAAAGCTTCAATGGGGCTGATCGCGGCCTCGGAGCTAGCGAACAAATTCTGATCAACGGCAAGCGCATGGCTGGTAAGGCGAATGAGGCGAGCAGTCAGCTCGACAGAATTTCCGCAGATCAGGTTCAGTACATTGAAATCATTCGTGGTACCTCGGGCGACCTCGATGTCCGAAATACTGGTCAGCTAATTAATATTGTTTTGCTCGAGTCGCAGTCGAGTTCCAGTATTTCGACCGAGGTAGGCGCGACACACTTCCGCGATGGGCAAGTAGAGCCAGTAGGAACTTTTTCCTTCAGCGGACAGACAGGGCAGTTTGATTATTTGTTGAGCGCACAGGTGGCTGCGGGTTATGAGGATTTGGAGAGCTACGAGATCAGTGTGTTACCCCCAGGGCTGGGTTTAAACGATGTTCGCGAGATCGAGCAAACTCGGGATCAAACCACTTATACTTTGAACTCCAACATTGCCTATCAAATTTCACCTGATAGTAGAATAGCTTTTAATGGCCTCTATACGAAGAACGATCCGCCGGCGGATTTGGTGCGGACCATTACCAATTTCCAGATCTCACCACCGACTATCCGAGTAGAGCGCGAGGCGCTTCCCGCCAGTTCAGATAACTGGGAGTTTGGTGGCGACTATGAATACAATTTTGATAGTGGCGGAAAATACAAAGTCCTCTTCATCGTAAATGAGGATAATAACGCCGTTACCCGCGAGCGGTTTTTTTCTTCTGGCCTAGACGGGCCGGAAACTAAGAACCTATTTCTAGATACCAGCAGCCGTGAGCGTGAACGCATAGTACGAACCTCCTACACGTTTGATCCGGCAGATGATCAGAACTTGGAGCTGGGCATAGAGAGGGCACAGACCATACTCGATTCTTCATTGAAAATTGGTTTACCCCTTGGTGGAATTGCCTCCCCAGATCATGGCGGCCTAACCCCAGTCTCCCTGCCGAATGCAGTGTCTACAGTAGAAGAGATTCGTTACGAAGGATTCGCCATACATAATTGGCAGATCAACCAACGACTGTCTTTGGAGAGCAGTCTATTCTATGAGGACTCGGAGATATCGCAGTCCGGTGATGTAAATGTAAGTCGACGTTTTGACTTCCTAAAGCCTAAAGTCGATCTAAGATTTAATATGAGTAGTAGCTTTCAGCTTCGCATGTCAGCTGAACTTGATGTGTCACAACTGCGCTTCTCAGATTTTTCGGCCGCCGCTAATGACAGAGATGAGACTCAAGATATCCTTGCTGGGAATCCGGAGTTAGAACAGGAAGAAGTTTGGCGTTATAACGTCAATCTTGACTATCGGCTCCCTAATGATGGCGGCGTGCTCAATTCCAGACTATTCTATTACGATGTGGGCAATTCAATAGACCGCATCGATGTTTCAACAAGCGAAACCAATCTTGCGACAACCAACGGCAATGTCGGCGATGGCACAGCCTATGGTCTTAATCTCAATGCCAGCATCCGCTTGGGATTTTTGAATCTGCCTCAGGCGGTAGTTACCGCAGGTGTATTGGTGCAGGATTCGAAAATATTTTCGCCGCTAATTGGCAAGAATAGAAAGGTCGTGCCATTCGACAGGGGGAATTTTCGCCTAGGTTTTCGTCACGATATCCCTTCACAAAATTTCAATTACGGCCTCAATTATCGGGACGGGTTCGACGGCAATCGGCCCTTTTATGATATAGATAACGTTATCTGGATAGGTTCGGGTATGGTTAGCAATCTAAGTTTGTTCGCGGAGAAGAATAGTGTCGGTAGGTTTACCTTCAGGTTCGAAGCGGACAATCTTCTGAATCAAGACGCTTGCCGAGAGCGAAGACGTTTCAATGGCCGTCTGATCAATGGAGATATCAGAGAGATCGAACGTTTCTGTACGACAACCGGGCCTCGCTTTACGGTCAAGGTCCGAGCCACGTTTTAGTACAGTTTCGTAAAATACCAATTATTGCCAGTAATCTATTCTTAAATAGTTTCCATTTCCTTAATCCTAGGCATAATAGGCAGCGCCGCCGGCTGGCGGGAATTTATTAGCATAGGAGTAGGAAGCTTGGAATTTGAAACACTGGTACGAACGAGACGGAGCGTGCGTGGCTATCAAGATAAACCCGTAGCACGAGAGCTCATTGAAGAGATAATCCAAGTCGCAAAGGGGGCACCGTCCTCCATGAATACCCAGCCTTGGAATCTGTATGTCGTCACCGGAGAGCCACTGGATAGAATTCGTAAAGGCAACACGGAAAACATGGTGGCAGGAATAAAGCCACAGCGCGATTTTCCCACCAAAGAAGCCTACGAAGGAATTCATCGCCAACGGCAGATCGCGATCGCCGTCCAGCTGTTCGAGGCTATGGGCATTGAGCGCGATGACAAAGAGAAGCGCACCGACTGGGTGATGCGAGGCTTTCGCCAATTCGATGCGCCGGTATCTATAGTGCTTACTTACGACAAGATTCTAGAGCCAGCCGCGATCGCACAGTTCGACCTTGGCGCGATTTCCTACGGTATCTGTCTTGCAGCATGGGAGAGAGGTCTAGGAACGGTCATCAATGGCCAGGGAGTGATGCAAACTCCAGTTGTTAGAGAGCATGCTGGAATACCCGATGATCAGAGTATTCTTACCTGCATTGCTATGGGGTACCCTAACGACGAGTTTTCGGCCAACAGCGTAAAGTCGCGCCGAGCTGAAACCGATAATTTTGTTAATTTTGTTGGCTTTGAATAACTCCTGATTTAATGAGTTCACGTGCTCGCAATTCCATTTATCTTAAGTTTGCTCTAGCTTACCTAATCTTAGTGCTGTAAAAAGACGCCATGAAAATACCTAAGCGAATCCAGCCCCTTATCGAAGAAGGTCTAATCGACGAAGTCATCAGCAGACTAATGAGCGGTAAAGAGGCCGATGTCTATGTAGTTCGCTGCGATTCCAAGATCTGCTGTGCCAAGGTCTACAAAGAGGCAGCGAAGCGCGGCTTCAAGCAGGCTGTTCTGTATACCGAAGGTCGAAAGTCACGCAATAGCCGTCGCAGTCGTGCCATGGACAAAGGTTCCAAATTTGGCCGCGAGCAGCAGGAACAGACTTGGCACAATGCCGAAGTCGATGCGCTGCGTAAACTTGCCGCTGCCGGCGTGCGAGTTCCAGAGCCTTACACCTGCGTTGACGGCGTCTTGATCATGGAGCTGGTTACCGACCATGAAGGTCTTGTGGCGCCGCGCCTTAGCGACGTGTCTATGTCAGCCGAAGAGGCCACTCAAGGTCATGCGGCCGTCATGCGTTTCGTGGTGCAAATGCTCTGCGCCGGTTTGGTACACGGTGACTTGTCCGAATTCAATATATTGGTGGATGAGCACGGCCCCGTGATTATCGATCTGCCTCAGGCGGTGGATGCCGCAGCAAATAACAACGCCGAGGCCATGCTGGAGCGTGACGTTAATAAAATAAGCAGCTACTACGGGCAATTCGCACCGGAGTTGCTGCAGACCGGATACGCCAAGGAAATCTGGAAGCTGTATGAAGAAGGTGACTTGCGGCCAGATACTGAGCTTACTGGGCTGTTTGCTGAGAACACGCAGGTTGCTGATGTGGATGATATGTTGCGGATAATAGAGTCAGCAATTGAAGAAGAGAAGGATAAGCAGGAGCGAAAGATTGAGGCGGAAAATCAACCTTAGCAGCGAAGAGTGTTGCTGCAAAAATGGGGTCAAAAAATGGGGTCAGAGTAAATATCCAGTA
>CALKDE010000217.1 GCA_938082955.1 uncultured Pseudomonadales bacterium | reverse complement strand
GATAGGCGCTTCGGTTCAAGCCGCTGTCAGTCTCTGACTAGTCTGTGTGTGCAGGCGGAGTATCTGGTTGTAAATATTATTGAGCCTTACGTAATAGCGACTATCGTTAGTGGCGTGACAGGATGGCCGTTCGGGCTCTGTATCATCATCGGTGCGGTAGTGATTGTGTTGTTCACCGTCACCGGCGGCCTAAAAGGCACGGCGATAACAAATATAGTGCACTGCACAGTTATCATTGTCGGTCTGTCTGTGGTCGGTTATATAGCGATGCAGAATCTAGGTGGTTGGGAGTCAGTGGTCGCACAATCGGAAATCAGGCTACTTGAGGCGGGCAAAGACATTCCGTCGTGGTGGAGCTTTACCGGCATCGGCTGGGCAACAATTATCGCACTGTTTATTTCTGCGACGATTCACACGCCAGCTGCCTCGATCTATGCGAACTATGCGAGCTCCGCAGCGAAGCAGGAATATCTTATCCCCGGCTTTTTCTTAGCAGGGATAATCGCCGCATTGATGCCGATGGTTGCAGGATTTATCGGTATCTTAACCATGGTGAGTTATGGCTCAGAATCTGGATTGTCAGGCTATTTGAACATTGCGCAACTTGCGATGGATACCGGGCCGCTACTCGGCGGCATTGCGTTGGCCGCCGTGTTAGCCGCGGTAATCTCTTCTGGTGCGCCTATTCTGTTGGCTAGTGCAACGATGTTGGTTAGTGATTGGATACCCGGCTCTAAGAATTTCTCCAGCGAGAAGAAGCTGGGCCTGTATAAGCTAGTTACAGTGATCTACGGTTCCACAGCGGCTTTTTGTGCCTGGTATTTTAACTTCGGCTCGGTGCTGCAATTTTTACTATTGGGATTCGCGATGGTAGTGCCGCCGGCTATAGCAGTGACCTACGTGTTTTACTGGAAGAAGACGACAGAGAAGGCTGCGTTTTGGGGAATGTTGATCGGGTTTGTCAGTGGACTGCTCATGTGGCTGCTCAACAACTGGTACTCCGGTGCCGAGAATGCCGACGTAGGCGGATTTGCGCAGACTTGGTATGAGCTGTGTCAGTATCTAGGGGAGTGGCGTGACCCATCGTTCCTAACGCTACTGCTGCCGGTCTTCACGATTCCAATAATCACGTTGATGTTTCCCGCAAAGATTGATGAAGATGAGTCGGAGATGTCTGCAACGTTCTACAAGGACTTGGGAAGGATTCAACGCAATCTTGACTGGGTTTAGTCAGTTCTACGCACGGGCATTGAAAGCTCAGGGGAGTTCGGGTGACGAGAGCTAGATTGTAGCTCTCGTCACACACTGTTCTCTATCTTTGCATTTCAGCGTTGGCCTGAATAACGAAGGGACCTGGTGTCTCATAACTCTTCTCAAGCAAAGTGGTTAGCTCCTCGGCAGTATCAGCAGTAGCACCTGGCACTCCGAAGCCTCTGGCCATATCGACCCTATTTAGCGCAGGATTGCCGATATCGAACAGGCTCGCGGCTATGTCGCCAACTTCGGTGACACCTAATCGAGCATATTCCACATCGAGAATATTGTAAGAGCGGTTCGCAAAAATAACCGTTGTAACATTTAGGCCTTCTCTGGCCTGAGTCCAGAAACACTGATTCGTATAGGCTGCACCACCGTCACCAAGCATGGCTAGTACCTGCCGATCTGGACAGGCGAGGGCCGCGCCAGTAGCGCAAGGGCCGCCTTGACCAATGGCGCCGCCGGTAAGACTAAGCCAAGTATTCGGCGCAGAGTTTTGGCAGTAAGGGTAGGCTGCATTGCCACCACCGGAGTCAGTTGCAACAATTAGGTTTTCAGGCATCGTTGCCGCGACAGATTGGATTATAGATTTCGTGTCAAGCTCACCACTTGGCTTGCCAATTTCAACCTTCTCGAAATTCTTAATTGCCTCATTCTGGGCACCTAGTCGCTCGGTTAAGCGCTGCAGTGCATCGATGGAATCTTCTTCGATGTATGACAGACGGCTAACTTTGCAGCCTTTCGGAACGAGTTGTCCGGGTATGCCTTGATAGGCAAAGAAGCTCGCAGGAATCTGGCCACCTACTATGATGAGGTTTTCCACACCATTTAAGGTCTGAAGAACCTGTTCGGGAAAGTAGGGCAGGCGTTCTACAGCAACTGCTCCAGGGCCGCCATCCACGCGCCCGGGGAAGGTGCTGGTAAATAATCGGCAACCAGTCTTACTTGCGATCCTGCTAGCGGCAGCAAGAGCAGCCGGATCGGTAGCATGATGCTCTAGAATCATCACATTAAGACCACCTTTCTCCAGTAACGGCGCTATCTTTTCGATCGCCTGTTCATTTATTTTGCTGCGCTGCGGTAGCGCATTTGGCATCACTGGACCAGAGCTTTCGCCCCAGGCAGCATCCGCACCCATTATAAGAGTAGCGATCTGACCATTAGACCCTGTGGTCTGGCGCAGGGTCGCGGTGTACGCGTCCGCGCCATCTTGTGCGAGAGTGTCATTGGTACTGGAGGACTTGATCCAAGAAGAATAATTTTTCGCGAGCGTTTCAATATCTGAGGTAAGCGGTGCGTCGAAGCCAACGTGGTAGTTCGGGTGGTTGCCGACAATATTGATCATTGGTGAATTCGCGCGGCGTGCATTGTGCAGATTTGCTATGCCGTTCGCTAGGCCGGGCCCTAAGTGCAACAGCGTGGCTGCAGGCTTGCCTGTCATGCGCGCGTAGCCATCGGCAGCGCCGGTGCATACGCCTTCGAAAAGCGCGAGCACAGATTTCATTTGTGGGACGCTGTCGAGTGCTTGGACTAGATGCATCTCGGAGGTACCAGGATTTGCTATGCAAAGCTCGACCCCGCAGTCTGCTAATGTTTCAATTAATGCGGTTGCTCCGTTCATGTTAAGGCTCTCCTTCGAACTACAATTACCCGCGAATTTATTCGCGGGAAAGCTGGAAACCGCGAATTTATTCGCGGAAAAGGCGGCTATCATAGCATCAAAGACTGAACTGGTAAGTATGAGATCGCTAGGTGTCAAAGGAGTCGGCTATTGGCTATAAGCATCGAACAGCGCGAATACGTTGCACACATCGTTGACCTCTTGCAATTTTTTGGGCCAGTAGAATCGAAGTCTCTGTTTGGCGGTTTTGGCGTGTTTCTTGAGGGCTCAATGTTCGGCCTTATTGCCGGTAATGAGCTCTATTTGAAAGTTGACGGACAAAATCGGCAAGATTACAAAGATCTTGGCTTGCAAGCCTTTAGCTTCAGGAAGAACGGCAAACAATTCAAGATGAGTTACTACCAGACGCCTCAGGAGGCTATGGAAGATGCCGAGCTTTTGAGTGTTTGGGCATCCAACGCCTATGGCGCGGCCATGCGCGCTGCCGCGAAGAAAGGCGGTAAGCGAAAGAAGTGCAAGAAGTGCAAGTAGCTTAGCAATCATTACTCGCAGCGGCGCATCGCCAAAGCGAGTTAGCGAAGCCAGGCAATAGCTGCTGATGGTCAATTAGTTTACACTTAGGGCCTCGTAAATTGGCTGTGCAGGGGACATTTCATGAAATCTCGACTTCTTACTCTCGGTGCTGTGACCGCTGCTGTCTTGGGTCTTAGTCTGACATCAGTGCAGGCGCAGGATGGCGACTATGTCGTACCGCGTACTGAATACGGTCAACCTGATCTAAACGGCGTGTGGAATTTTAGTTCCTTCGTCCCTATGCAGCGTCCTACCCAATTTGCTGATAAAGAGTTTCTTACACCCCAAGACATCGCCTTGATTGCCAGCCAGACCGAAGCGGGCCTGCAAGCGTTGAATAACATCGGTGTTGGTGGCTACAACACGTTCTGGGTTGAGAACGCAGGAAGGGGCGATAACACGCGTACCTCACTTATTACCTATCCTCGCAATGGTCGGGTACCGGAAACAGTTGAGGGCGTGTCGGTTCAAATCGGTGGACTTGGGCCGGACGAGCCTGGCACACGACCAGTGCGCATGGTCGTGGGCGGTATTGCAAAAGACGGTCCAGAAGACAGGGGTATCTCCGAGCGATGTATCGTGGGCTTCAACTCGGGACCACCATTCACACCAAACTTGTACAACAATAATGTACAGTTGGTTTTGGGTAAGGATACCGCGGTGATCATGACCGAGATGATTCACGATGCACGTATCGTTCCACTAGACGGTCGCGATCATATCGACGAAGGTATTCGTCAATGGTCCGGTGATTCACGCGGCTATTGGGAAGGCGATACCTTGGTTGTCGAGACTAGGAATTTCAACGATCTGACACAGAGTTTCAGTGTTTTTGGTAGCTCCATCGACAAGGTTCTTACGGAGAAATTTACGCGTGTCGATGAATTCACTGTTAACTATGAGTTCACAGTCGATGACCCGAGTACATTCAAAGACAGGGTCACTGCTGTGATACCAATGTCAAAGCTTGATGGTTTGATGTATGAGTATGCCTGTCATGAGGGTAACTACGGCATGGTCAATATACTTCGCGGTGAGCGTATGGAAGAGCAGCGGGCCGGCGAGAACGGTCAATAGACTACAACTGAGGAAGTGGGTTTAGGTTCACTTCCTCCTCTAGTTCAAGCAGCGCTAGTCCAGTTAAGTTCTAGGTTTCCTCAGGATCAAGTGAGATCATATGTGACTTCGCATAGCGATCGCCATATACCGAATCTCCGCTAAATACCTTTCCCACTCGGGTTAGCTCCTCGCTGCTGATCGAAAGCTGAGCCGCTTGTGCGTTTTCCTCGACATATTTTGTGTGCTTGGTGCCGGGAATTGGCACGAAGTTAGGATCTTGTGCAAGCACCCAAGCTAGGGCAAGTTGCGCTAGGGTGCAAGAGTTCGAGGCGGCGATTTCCCGTAAATCAGCTAATTGTTTGAAATTCTGTTCGAAATTTTCACCAAGGAATCTTGGCATGGTGTGTCGCATATCGTCATCGCCCAGAGCAGACATGCCAGTAATTACGCCAGTAAGAAATCCCCGGCCTAGAGGACTAAAAGGGACGAAACCTATCCCTAATTCCGTACAGCAATCGAACACCTTGTTTTCAGGTTCGCGGCTCCACAGAGAATATTCCGATTGCACAGCGCAG
>CALKDE010000216.1 GCA_938082955.1 uncultured Pseudomonadales bacterium | reverse complement strand
CCCCTGAATCCATTCGAGCTGTTCGCTATTCTGGGCGAAGTCTACGACGCGCTGCACTGCTGCTTGTTCTGTCTGGGTTCCCACCAAATCAACTCGCAACAGACTTAGGCCATAACTTAGAATGTGCCCGTGCGCATCGATCAAGCCGGGTATTAGCGTCTGACCATCGCCGTCGATAAGCAGGTCTGTCTGTTGTGGTAACTCTTCGCCTTGTGCGAAAACACGATCGACACGGTCATCAGTAAATTGTATGGCGTTAAACTGCTGTAGCTCGCGGTTTGCGTTGAGCGTGTAGCCATTGACGTTCATGTAAAGAGTGGTATCAGCGACAAGAGAGGCGCTCAGGGCGGCTCCCAGTGACAAGACTAGCGCACAAAGGAATAGCTTCTTCATTGTTTCCGGATTCTTATTTAGTTGATGGAGGAGTCTTGATACTAGCAACTTCCCTGCAAGCTGTCATAGCGCTTTGAAGTCGCCTACTTTTTGCTCTAGGCAGTGATAGGCCTTAATGGTTTTTTTCAGGAGTTTTAGACGTAAAAAAACCCGGTTACTTTACAGTGACCGGGTTTTTACAAACAGCTAGCTAAGGCTATTCACCTTCGCTTGATTCCGCATCCACATAGCGGAAGAAGCCGAAGAACATCTCTTGCCAGGTTTGTTCCCCCCACGAAATAGTTGACGATGGGTCAGGGTTAAATGGGTTATTCGCCGAGTTGTCAAATGTAGCCCTGAACACCATCTCAGTGCCGGCAGGTAGGAACTTAGGCTCTTTAAAGTCATAAGTCTTCTGCCAGTTAAACTGATAATTAGGTACGTTGAGAATTTCCTCAACCTTGCCATCAGGGTAGACGAGTTTGAAATTCGCATCGGAACCGCGGTAGTGCATATGCGGTCCTACCATTGTCAGGAGAGCATCTTTACGGAACGTCTTAGTTGCGACCATCTCGTGATCAGCTTCGAATGGCTCGATGCTGATCTTAAGGTCTGCAGCTGAGCCGCCAAGAATAGGGCGATCAGGTGCCTCGTCCAAGAGGTAAATCCCGATTTCGGATGCATCTACTGCTTCCTTACCAGAAGTGGTGTAGTGCATTTGCAGCATCAAGCCGCCGCCAGCTTCTAGCGGGTAGCCAGCACCATCTGGGTAGGTATTAAGAGAATTACCCGGAGCGTAAGCACCAAGACCGATGCCCTGATTCAGTAATTCAAATTCATTCATTCCATCTGCGCCATAAGAGAAGGCGATGATGTGATGAAGGACAGTAGCGTCGCCTGGCGTGAACTCAACGGCCTTCACCCAGATGTCTTCTTCAAGGTTTAGAGGAATCATTAAGTTGCGATAGTCCTGCACGCCAGTTGCTGGGATTCGCTGCTCAGGAATTTGGATGATCATGTCAGGTGTGCCATTAGCCCACTTAACAACTTGCGGTCGATATTCGGAAAGCGGATCTGAGTCGTCATTATTTGGAGAGCCTGCATTGATCCAGCTAACCAGCTTCTGAGTCTCTTCGATCGTAATGTGGTTTACACCGTGGAAGCTTTCTACGAATTCACTGTCGATTTGACCCGGTGGCATGCGTTTGGTGTAAAGCGTTTCACGAATCATTGGTGACCAGCCCTGAACCATCTGGTGACTGCTCATAGCGAAAGGGGCTATGCCGCCTTCCATATGGCAAGTAACGCAGCGTTCCTTAAGAATAGGGGCAACGTCGTTAGCGTAGGAAACTGACGCAGCAACAGCATCACTCGCTGAAAAGTCGATCTCGCCGCCTTTGCTAGCAATTAGTTCAGCGGTGAGTTCTTGGCCAGCAAGAATTGCCGTAAGCGCGTCTGCAACATAATGCTTTTTGGCGCGTCTTGCGCGGCTACCTTCAGCGAAGCGATCATTTAGCGCGCCGCGATAAACAACTTCTTTAGCTGTAGGGTCAAGAATAGCTATTTCTGCAACTCGGCTAAGGCCAAGCTCTTCAGCTACCAATTGAGTGTCATCCATGAGGATGCGCAGAGTGATGTCTTCTTTCTCTGCTGCTTCTCGCATGGCCAGCTTGTCAGCGGAACCAGTTGAATTGATCAGTAGGAATTCGACCTTCTGTCCTTCGAATTGCTCAGCGACGTCCGCAAGATCAGCGGCGGCACGCCGTGCGTCTCTGCTTTGGGGGTCGTAGGAAAAAAGAACAATAGCCAGTTCGTCGGCATGGCGGCTTAGTTGGAAAAAACGGCCATCTGAATCGGTTAGTGAGAAATCACTAATTCGATCAGCGGCGTTGACGGATATACCAACGAAAACTGCCATCAGTGATGCAGTTGCGATCTTGGTAATCATTGAAAATCTAAGCATTTTTCTCTCCAAAAACTTCATAAATACAAGGGTCTGCTTTTTAATCTAGGATGCATAATAGGGTGCAAACCCAAGGAATACTTCCCGAATATTAAAAAGAGTGTGAATTTTAATAATCGAATAGTTGTTTTTCACCGAATTGGGGTGCTTCTCAGCGTTTTAGCGAGATGCTCAATTTTTCCATGTCAGGAAACTGCCTAAGTGTTAGCCCTATGAGGGTTCACATAATGCGGACTGTAGCGGCTTCACTGAGCAAAATTTGGTCATTGTCAGGCTCGAATTAATGTTTAACCGGTGCTGGAATTTAGGGGGCTACAGGCGTTAGAATTCATCTGAACTGCGCGCCGTTCCAGACCCTCAGTGAGGTGATAATTTGTTTTTGAAACGTTCTAAACAGACAGATGTAGTCATTTGCTTTGGGCGTCCGGCGTTCTTCGTAGGCACTCTTTACCTATCTTGTATAGCTGCTGTGGCAGTATTGTTGATTGCCTTCATGTCGCAAAGTCAGGCTGCTGAGCTGCGTATAGCTCATTGCTTGTACGACTGCCCGGCAGGGAGCAGCTCACAGAACCACCTGATTCTTCGTCCTATCTATGCACTTTCATACAACACGCGCAACAAGGTGGCTGATTGGGCTGCTTATCGGGTTACATCCGGCTCAATAGGAATTGCCTCGAGCCTATCGCGCGCAGTCATGATCGATGACTTCGTCGAGGAGACGCTTAGTGCGGCGGATTTTATCAATGCCGAAGAGGCTGGACTTTCTCGTGCGCAATTAGTGCCGCTGGTTAATTTTGCAGGCACCCCTTACTGGAATGACGTGAATTACATGAGTAATGCTGTGGCACGTAGCCGGAATTTGAGCCTAGGTGCATGGTATGGCTTGGAATGGTCAATTCGAAATTTGGTTAACAGGGAGCGAGAAGTGTATGTTTTGACCGGGCCTATTTTTAGAGACACACCGGTCGCTGCCAGTTTGGCAACACAGATTCAGCACAGGGTGCCAGATGCATTTTTCAAGATTGTAGTCTCGGCAGATAATCGGGCTACGGCGTTTATCTTCGATCAAGATTTACCCGTACACGTTCATCACTGCGATACCACAGTCACTATCGATGAAATTGAAACGGCCACAGGATTAGATTTTTTCCCAGAAAACCCTAGACTAGTATTGGGATCGTTGGATACCAGCCTGGGTTGTTTCTAGGCAGAGGGTCTAAAGTTAGAATGACTAAAACAATTTTCTAGCGAATTTCAGCTAGGAAATAGTCATCGCCGATAAGCTCATTAATGAGTCTGTCCAGAGCAGCACTTACAGTGACGGCCATGCCTTCGCTGGTAGGAGCTCTCCCGCGACCGAAGAGGTTTGTCTGCCACACCGTGCGACTGCCACTCATTAGCTGTACAGAGGTGCGCAGTGTTAATTCTAGGGTCTCAACGCCGCCACGATCGATTATCTTGGCATCAAGGGCCGTCAGGTTTCCCTGCAGGAACATATCGCCATCTGCATCCACCAGATTTGCGTTCGCGTTGGCGAAGCCGCTTTGCATGGCGCCTTGAATTATTTCCGCGATCGGCTTCTCCGCTTGAAAGCCATCGGCACCCAAAAGCTGAGCATCTGAAATCAGGCGCGGGTTTTCTATTGACCGGCCATCGGTAAACTCGGCGATGTGCAAACTAACTTTCATATTGCTTAGATCGGCGCGGGGGCTGCCAGTCTTTTCGTAGTTGATGACAATGTCTTCCACGGCAAGAGCGGAAATGGAGAATAAACTAATGCAGGCTGCACTTAGGGAAATCAGGTATCGGATTTTCATGGAGATGAGTCTCTCGTCGCTTATTGATTTAATCTTGGTTGTTGTGATTAATCGAATTTCTCAATTAACTTATCTGTTTGAACTTCGAGCATAATTGACCTAGTAAACATGATCAAGTATCAGAACCAGAACCGAATTGAGAGTAGTAGAGACGAAACGCCGTTTCTCCTGCGCTCAATACTTTATAGATGGTTCCTATAGAATGAGAACCGAGTAGACAGTAGTCAAGATCGTTGCCGTTTCACCTCAACTTAATATTTCAAATCACTCGCGGATAGAACCCCCTTCCCA
>CALKDE010000215.1 GCA_938082955.1 uncultured Pseudomonadales bacterium | reverse complement strand
ATCGAATACAAAACTACGATAGATGAGGAGAACAACACCATCGCGGCCGAGGGCATGGCGGCGTGGCTGCAGGCGGCGGGTTTCGCCGAAGAGGACATATTCATCGGTGGCGCTTTGCCACACAAGGGTAATGTGGTTGCGCGCTATAGAGGCACAGGTGCGAAGGAGCCTATCGTGATGATGGCGCATCTGGATGTGGTTACCGCAGAACGTGCCGATTGGAATCTCGACCCTTTCGTACTCAATGAAGACGATGAATATTACTACGGCCGCGGCACAATCGATGACAAGGCCATGGGGGCAATCTTTATAGCTAACTTGATACGCTTCAAGCGAGAGGGCTATGTTCCCGACAGAGACTTCATCGTGGCGCTAACTTCGGACGAGGAGAGCGGCGGCAGCAACGGCATTGGCTGGCTCTTGGATAATCATCCGGGATTAATACAAGGCGCGCTGGCAATCAACGAAGGCGGCTATGGTCTTTTGCAAGATGGTCAGCCATTAGCGAACACCATTCAGATTGCCGAAAAAATCTATGCAACTTTTCGAGTAACCGCGAAGAACCCTGGCGGTCATTCCTCACTGCCCAGGGATGACAACGCCATCTATGACCTGGCCGAGGCACTGCTAAAGATTCGCGATTTTAAATTTCCTGTCGAGCTGAATGATGTAATGCGCGTTAGCTTTCAGCGTCAGGCGCAGATCAACAGCGGTGAACGCGCCGCTGACTTTCGTGCACTACTCGAATCACCGATTCCGCAAGATTCGCTAGATAGACTGAGCTCCGAAGCAGCAATCAACGCTCAGCTGCGTACCACAGCGGTAGCAACGCTGTTAGACGGAGGCCATGCGCCGAATGCCTTGCCGCAGACTGCAGTCGCGAACGTGAACGTGCGCATGCTGCCCGGTTCCGATCCGCAGGATGTCTTGAAAACACTGATCACAGTTGTTGATAACCCAGAGCTCTTAGTGGAGTACCGCGGTGGTGGATCCATTACCGACCCTTCTGCGCTATCGGAAGAAATAATGGCGGCAGTTGAAACAGTCACCGAGGCAATGTGGCCTGGAGTCACTGTTATGCCGACGATGTCCACAGGGGCAACTGATGGCGCACGCATGCGCCGCGCAGGCATTCCGACTTATGGTATATCGGGATTGTTCGTGGATCGTAACGATATGCGTATACACGGGCAAGATGAACGTCTACTCAAAGAGTCCTTGTACGGAGGTTATAAGTTTCTCTATAGCCTAGCGAAAGAACTTAGCAAGTAAGACAGTACACTGATTGAAAATTGCCAAAGGTTAATACAGAGAAAAAAGATTATGGTCAATATCAAATTGCAGTGCTTTGGGCTACTTCTACTGGCACCACTGACTGCTTGTGTTGCCCCACAAAATTCTTCATTTAAATTCGTTGAAGCATCGATAGCCGATATCCAGTCTGCAATCATGCAAGGGGACTCCACGTGTCACGAAATCGTGGCTGGATACATACAGCGTATCAAGGCCTATGACCAATCTCGCAACATAAATGCTATTACACAAATAAATCCCCATGCTCTGGAGAAAGCTGACGCTATCGACTTAGCAGTGAGTAGAAACGAAGCAATGCCAGAGCTGTTTTGTGCTCCACTGCTTATCAAGGATAATTTTGATACGCATGATATGGTTACAACGGGTGGCTCCATCGCGCTAATAAACAGTGTTCCGCCCGATGACGCCTTTATGGTTCGCAAACTACGCGAAGCAGGCGCAATCGTCCTCGCTAAAACCAATATGGCGGAATGGGCTTTTAGCCCAAGAGAAACAGTTTCCTCGTCGTATGGCCGCACAGCAAATGCCTACGATGTTGACTTCGTTCCTGCAGGCTCTTCAGGAGGAACGGCGTCTTCAGTGGCCGCCAGTTTCGGTGTGGCGGGAATGGGCAGTGATACGGGCAACTCCATTCGCGGGCCTTCTTCTCATCTAGCTTTATTTGGACTGCGCTCCACAATAGGTTTAACCAGTCGCGATGGTGTAATACCGCTAGTCTTCGATAGGGATATTGCTGGGCCAATGGCGCGTACAGTCGAGGATGGCGCTCGCTTGTTTAACGTGATTGCAGGCTATGATCCGGCAGACTCGCTAACATTGCCTGACAAGCGTGAAGAGAATTACCTGGATTTTCTAAACAGCGACGGCCTTGAAGGAAAGCGTTTGGGAGTATTTAGATCGTTGGTGGACCACGACGATGCTGATCCAGAAATCAAGGCGATTTTTCTCCAAGCCATAAGCGACTTGGCAGCTGCAGGTGCCATCATTGTCGATCCACTGGAGATTAGAGATTTTCAGGTGCTGAGCGATCAGATCCCATTTTGCGGTAGGTTCAGGTATGACGTGGGCCAATATTTTAAATCGCTTGAGAACCCCCCTTTATTAGATGTAAACAAGGTACTCGAAACAGGAGAAATTGCTCCAGAAACTCGGGGCTCATTTGGTTTCTATGCGCAGAATCCATTGGAGGTAGTTCCCGATGAATGGGAAGTGCCATGTCCTACCTGGCCCAACCATCCAGAGCGCAATCAGCTGCTCGCCAACGCGATAGAGGCGATGGATGCGGCGCAGGTTGATGCCCTTATTTTTCCAACTTGGTCAAATCCCCCTGCTCATATTGATCGTGCAGAAGAAGAATACCGGGGAGACAATAATCAGCACTTGGCGCCAGATGCAGGTTTGCCGGCGGTGACAATACCGATGGGCTTTTGGCAAAAAAAACTACCTGCAGGTCTTCAATTCGTAGGCCGCCCCTATGCGGAAGGCCTATTAATAGAATTGGCTTATGCGTATGAGCAAAAGACTCAGCATAGAAGACCGCCTGAGGGCTTTGGTGAAATTAATGACTAGTGGCAAGAACACAATGAGTCAAGAATCAAAAGGGTCAGAGTGCCATGGATACATTGAATGAGCGGTCTGGAGGGGTAGTCTTGCCAAAGAGATTAAACAAATCGGGTCTTTGGCTCTTCATCACAATGAGCTTGATTGCTTGCAGTGATTCGCCAAGCAATGAGCCGATTCAATTCGACAGCGTAATAAGCAACGGGCAACTCGTTGACGGCTTAGGTGGTTCGGCCAGAGCGGCCGACGTTTATCTTAAAGAGGGCGTTATTGCTGCAATTACCGCGCCGGGGGAACTGGACGCGGCGGTAACGAACATCATAGACGCCACAGGCAAAATTATTGCGCCGGGGTTTATTGATGTCCACTCTCATGGCGATCCCTTAGAGACTCCCGCTTTTGAAAACTTCCTCGCCCAAGGCGTAACCACTATTACACTGGGTCAGGACGGTGACAGTCCCAATGTAGCGGATCTGGGTGCGTGGGTCGAAGAGGTAAGCGAGAACGGTATAGGGGTGAATCTGGCCATGTTCGTCGGGCATGGAACGCTACGAGATCTGGCAGGTATAGGTCAAAATCCAGCCCCGGGACCCGATCAGATCCAGCGCATGTTGGAGTTGCTGAACAATTCCTTGGACTATGCTTTCGGATTGAGTACCGGGCTTGAATACAACCCTGGCCTGCATGCTCCAGAATCTGAACTGGTTGAAATGGCGAAGGTGGTAGGCAGTCGCGACCGCGTTATTATGAGTCATATGCGCAATGAAGACGATGATCAGCTAGAAAAGTCTATTGATGAACTCTTGAGCCAAGGTCTGTATGCAAGAGTACACATCTCTCATCTTAAGTCAGTCTATGGCAAGGGCAGTGCGCGCGCCGAAGAAATTTTAGAGGTGATTGAAAGGGCACGACAATCGGGCATCGAGCTAAGCGCGGATGTTTATCCCTACAATGCCAGTTATGCAGGCCTAGCCTTGTTGTTCCCGGTATGGTCGAAAACCGATGAGGAATTTGCTGTAGCACTTTCAGATCGAAGAGAAGAGTTGGAAGAATACCTCGTTAACCGCATAACAAATCGTAATGGTCCAGAGGCAACGCTGCTCGCCACCGATCCCTATACCGGGAAAACACTAGCCGACTTGGAGCAGGAGCTAGGCTTGCCCTTCGAGGAAATATTAATCGACGTGATTGGCCCGCAAGGCGGCAGTGGCGCTTATTTCATCATGGATGATGAGCTGCAATCCAGATTACTTATGGATGAAAATATTACCGTGTCCTCCGACGGCAGTCCTACAGGATTCCACCCAAGAGGCCATGGCACGTTTGCGAAAATTATCGAGGAGTATGTAGTAAACCGCGCTGCACTACCCCTGGAGGAAGCGGTGCGAAAGATGACTTCTTATGCGGCAGCACTACTGGGCGTTACCGATCGAGGTAGTGTTGAGGTGGGCAAGGCCGCCGATTTAATTATATTCGACCCCACTCAGGTCAAAGCGCGAGCAAGCTATTCCGATCCGCTGCAACTCGCCGAAGGGTTTGAGGTGGTGATAGTGAATGGCGAGGTGGCTTTTTCCAATGGCGCGGCGCTTGCGGTGGCTTCAGGTGAGGTTTTGAGTCCTCGGGAGTGAGTTGGGCACAGTTACTCTAGCGGTAGTGAAATCAATCATCAAAATCGATACGGCGACAATTTTGCAGCTGTACAAGCTAGTTGGCAATGCGCCTAATTTCTGACAATTCTCTACATTGCATTGCCAGTCGTACTAAACGATTATTGAAAAAGGTGCTTATTTTAATAATCGGTAAGGTTTTACTCGCCTTTGTGCCTCGGTTTTCTGCAATACGAATGTCTACAGTCATTTAAATTGTATTATAATGCGTCGCCGGTTTAGCCTAAGTGTGCTTTAGCCGCAAAGTTCTGCCAAATAACTAACTACAAGAAAAGCCAACTATAAACGCCTGCGAGTCCCTGTGTAATTAACGGTGTGGCAGCTTAGGAAAAAGCGTGCTATCAGCTGTAATTGAGCTCGCGCGCGAACAAACGAATATCGATTCTGAGGAGAATAGAGTAATGCGAAAGATCAACCCTGTAGTTCTGATAGGGCTGCTGCTGGCATTTGCCATCCCTGTTATTTCATTTGGGCAAGCGACTGAAGTCACTTTCCACGAAGACATTGAACCAATCTTGCAGCGCAGCTGTCAGAGCTGCCACCGCGATGGTGGTGTGGGCCCCATGCCGCTAATAAGCTACGACCAGGTAGCGCCTTTCGCAGGTTTGATTGAATACAAAACGTCTATTAGAGACCGTGCCGGTGCCATGCCACCTTGGTACGTTGAAAAAGGTTTGGGTATTCAGGATTTTAAGAATGATGTATCGCTAAGCGATGAAGAAATAGCTGCAATCTCTCTTTGGGCAAGATCCGGCACACCTAAGGGCAATGAAGCAGATGCACCAACGCCCTTAGTGTTCGACGACAGCCTGACATGGACTGCTGGCACGCCAGATCTTATTTTAAAGAGCAACGAGGTGACGAAACTGGCCGGCACTGCGGATTGGTGGGGCGAGATTGACGCCTTGCTGATTGATATTCCGGAAGATCGCTGGGTCAAATCCGTTGAGGTTGTAGAAGTCAATGACGTCAACAATCAAGCGGACAAAGGTCGTGACACTGTTGGTGGCGCTTACATATTTCACCACATGATATGGGCCACTGCTGCCCTGGACGCCAATGGAAACCGGACTGAACGGGGCCTAGCATGGCCAGTACACGAAGTAGGTCGCAACGCCGACATTTTTGATGACGAAGCCGGCCGACTTTTGACGGCGGGCAGCTATATAGTGTCCGATTCTGTGCATCTGCATTCCAATGGCAGAGACACTACCGCGCATTTGGAAATTGGCTTCCGCTTCCATCCTGTTGGCTATGAGCCAAAATTTAAAGACGCTGTCTTCAATGCCCAAGGTAACGGCGTTGATATTAGTATAAGAGGCGATGAGAAAGACCAGGAGTTGCACGCCTACACTACGCTGACTGAGCACAC
>CALKDE010000214.1 GCA_938082955.1 uncultured Pseudomonadales bacterium | reverse complement strand
TCCGGCTATACGGTCTTGGTTGTGAATCCTTTCTACCGTGATGCGGTCTCGCCTGTAGTTGGCGAAGGTGCAAGCTTCGGTCAACCCGAAATTCGCGAGATCGTGTTGCCAATGGCGCGGAATCTAAATGCACAAACTCATTTCACGGACGCTCGGACTATGGTGAGCTGGTTGGATCAACAGTCGGCGACAGATACTAGCCGCCGAATAGGCACAACAGGCTATTGCATGGGCGGGCCGATGGTAATGCGCACAGTTGCGGCAGTGCCTGACCGGCTCGGCGCTGGAGGCACGTTCCATGGCGGTGGCCTAGCTACGGATGCTGACAACAGCCCGCATCTATTAATTCCTCAAACACAATCGGCAATGCTGCACTGCGTTGCAGCAAATGATGACGAAAGCACTCCCGAGGCTAAAGTTACTTTAGGAGAAGCTTATGCGGCGGCAGACCTATCGGCTGAAATTGAAGTCTATGGGGATACATTGCATGGTTGGTGTCCACCAGACTCGCAAGTCTATAACGAGGCTCAAGCCGAGCGCGCCTGGAGTCGGTTATTGAATCTTTTCGAAAATAATCTGGCTTAGAATTTTTTAGTCTAAAGAGAAAATCTGGCAATTAAAAAGGCGACGCTGAGAGGCTTCGCCTTTTTTTTAAGACGTCAAATCCAAATTTTAACTGGAAGAGACAATCCGAAAGGTCCACCAATGATCGGGCCTCTCGGCATCTGATGATGGTTTCGGATTGGACGGCCCGCCGCCATGAGTTTGTAGCTTCGTTATTCGAGCAGCCCAGGCGCGGTCGATCGCAGCGGAATCGGTCTCGCGATTAACTACCACGGGATAGACGACGCCGTTTAAGCGCATAACACCCGTTTCATCCTCTCCTACTCTCGCTGCCCAGTATTTCGACGTGCACACCGAACAACTGAGATAGAGTTCTCCTTCGGGAGTCGACATGCAGTTGAGGTTTATCGCATGGGGCCTTACACCTGCCCAAATTTGAAGCTGACAAAGTGGCACGTCGTTTGCGAACGACCAATCATTCACAGGTTCGCTCGCCCGCTCTCCAAATAGAAAGCCGCCGGGAGTTCTCTCGCAGGGACAAATTGATGAGTAGATTAGAAAGCCGGCAACTAGGGCAACTAACAAAGTGCCGCCAGCGGCGATGAGGATATTGCGTGATTTATTTCCCGTGTCAGGAAGAATCTCTGCATCAGTCATGGTCAACACCTTTTCTATTTTTAGTCGAGTATACGCCTACAGAACGGTCAGTTAAATAGAGCTTAGTGCGAAAAATAGGCGAAAGTTGCTGGCCGCGTCATAGTGTCGCAGCGACACAGCATCGGACATTTTTAGTGTTATATTTGATTTATGATAGAGAGATAAAAAAGAGGACGAGACAATGATTCACGTAAGACACCTAGTATTTTTGATGATTGCACCGGTTGTAGTAGCCTTAGTATGCTGGGCAGTTATAGTCTCTGTCTAGCTGGCCCGACAATCCAGGCGAGCCTCTACAGCAAGCGAGTTCTATTCAGTAGCCCCTGGTGTTAAGTCGCCGTTCTCCAGTTCAAATAGTCTTCGTAATATGCCACGCCATTCCCGGTACTGTTGCTCCATTGTCCCTGTTAGTCCATGAACTTGAGAATTCAGCTCTAGAAAAGCAGGCGCAAGTTCGTTATTGAAGCCGGCAGCCAGGTCGTTAAATTCTCGCTCAAATATCTTGCTCCACTTAAAGCGATCATAGCGCTGGCTAAGCGATAAGAAACCACTCGAGCTGCCATAGTCGCTTCGGTTTGCTTCTTGCTGCGACGTTTCTATTTCGGCGATCTGATCAATCGAATAGCGACGCCATAGAACGTAGGCGGGCTGAATGTCCTCAAAGAGTGTTTGATAGTACTCATCGACAGTATCGATAAAAAGATGATGGCGGTATTTCATGTCGGCAACTCTAGCCATCATTGGGTCGTCAAGAGATGGTAATGTGTCGACTATCAGCAGACCATCCTCATTCTTTATTATTGAGCCTGAAAAAGTATCGGGCGACAGATCGCTTGCGTAGAGCATGTCGGTGACGAAATTCAAATCGACAAGTGCCTGTTCGCCTAGGTTCGCTCTCACAGCTAGGAGGTCGTTGGCAATACGATTATAAATATCCTGAAAAGGGTCGACGAAATTTATGGCATCAAAAGTATTGTCCAGAGTAAATCTTGTAGACTCCGGGTACTCTTCGGCAATACTTTGATCTGCATAGGTTCGGTTCAACCATTCTCGACCGCTGCTGTCGATTGCGCGAATCTGCAATTCAAGCGTCTCGCCATCTGATTGAATAATTTGTCCTTCAACGATGAGGTCAAGAGAGGGATCTCTTTCTGGAATTACTCTTATGGCCCCCCATTGGCTGGATGCAACCAGAGTATTCTTCAGAAGATGAGGAAGGAATTGAGTCTCTTTTTGAATGATTTCGTCGAATACCCAATCGCCTATCTTGTACTCTCCAGCTTCTTTTTGCGCAGTACCGAATACGTGAACGCCTATTTCAATCAATGAACTCTCAGATGGAACTTGAAGTGCCTGAATTAGATTCACATCGCCAACAAGATCTAGGGGCCGCTCCACCGGTACTGGTACCGGTTTTGGTTCAGGCAGTGTCAGCGTGCAAGCAGTAAGCAGCAGCAATACTACCAATGCTGTGAGTACCCGAATACTCGATGTATTCCTCGAATAGTTCAAAAGTCATCCAAAACGGTAGATAAATCGGTGCCGGCTTGGCTGCAAACCTGACCGCGACTTAGTGTTTGAATGCAGTTAAATTCATCACGTGGCGCCTCATATTTATTGAATGCCTGAATAAGATTGAATGGTTCGCCGCCCTTGCTGAAGATGCTGGTCAGTAAGTTGAGTACTCGTTGGTTCGAAGACACTGTGAAGCGATGGATGATGATAAGGTCATCAGGCAGCGTAATCTGGAAGATTAACTGTTGCCCCTCCCAAGCACATACCTCAACCCCGTGTTCGTTGGCAAATGTCTGCTGCAATTTATACTCGACCCCACAGATCAACGCCGCTTCGCCGTTGCGCTCGATGCTTATTTCGTCCCGAGTCTGAATTATATCTATGATGCTATGTCGGCTAATGTATTCCGCCAGCCGGGCTAAATCGACGATGTTCGCTCCGCGACCACGACTGCGTGGCAGGTTTACATTGCCAATGGAAATCGGGAGAGCCGATCTGCCGCTCGAAGAGCCGGGTGAGGACTGTTGTCGCGTCGCAGATTCTTGGCGAATACGCAGAGTCCGGGATAGCTCATCTTCCCAGTTGTCACTGCGCCTGAAATCCTTCTCCCAAGAACCGGAGAAATCGAGGCGCAGAGGAAGGTCTAGGTC
>CALKDE010000213.1 GCA_938082955.1 uncultured Pseudomonadales bacterium | reverse complement strand
GGTGAAAGAACCGCAAATCGAGAAGTAGGCCAAGCACTAAAGAATCTAAATATTAGCGAGAACGATCGTCGACCTTACGCGATGCAACAACTGCGCGGAAAGCTGGAAGCGAACCTATCGGGATTACTCGGCCCTTCGATCGCACGAGAGATAATTGATGGCTACCTTCCCTATAGCATCGTCTCTGAACACGGCAGCTCGGATCTTAATGTTATCGAGAGTCGTATCGAAGCCTATCGCAGCAACTTGTCTGGCATGGCGGCCGATCTCGACAATCTAAGGCGCTATCATCGTCAGATCCTACTTGATCTGCCTTTAGGGGTCTGCTCGCTCAGTACCGAAGGTGAAGTCATCATGTGGAATCGAGCAATGGAGCAGTTTACAAAGTTGAATAGTGCCGATGTCGTTGGTTCCCAACTTATCGACCTGTCAGAACCCTGGCTAAGCCTGTTTGCCAATTTTATCGATGACGGCGCCAGTCATTCCTATAAGTATGTATTTGAATTAGAAAGCCAGAAGCGGACAGTCAACCTGCACAAGGCTCTTATAGAACAAACCAGCGACCCAGATTCTATTCACGAAGGCGTCATCATTCTTCTAGAAGACATTACCGAAATGGAAATTTTGGAAGCGGGGCTTACACACAGTGAAAGGCTTGCCTCCATCGGTAGGTTAGCCGCCGGCGTAGCTCATGAGATTGGAAACCCGATCACCGGTATTGCCTGCCTCGCACAAACCATTCGAGACGAATACGACGATAAGGAGTTGCTCAACCTAACCGAGCAAATTATCGAGCAAACCGACCGCACATCAACGATTCTGCAGTCATTGGTCAACTTTGCGCATGCTGGCACTAACAAGACTCAATACGAAAGCGAAATAGTAACTATTAGTGAATGTATGGCACAAGCTCAAACTCTGGTATCGCTTGATAGAAAGAGCAAAGAATTGAATCTGCGCATTGATTGCGACTCCAATGCAAAAATTCTCGGTGACTCACAGCGTCTCCTGCAAGTATTAATTAACCTAATCAATAACGCTCGTGATGCTAGCCAAGCAAATGGCGAAGTCCTCTTGCAGACGTTAGTAAAGGGCGAGATGGTCGAAATCACTGTCGTCGACGAAGGAATAGGCATTCCCGTAGCGATAAGGGACCGCGTCTTCGACCCCTTTTTCACCACCAAAGAGGCAGGTGAAGGCACGGGCTTGGGGCTCTCCCTCGTTTTCAGTATAATTGAAGACTTAGGTGGTGATATTGATATAATCAGCCCCGCAAACGAACACACAGGCGGCACGCGGGTATTACTGCGGTTTCCTTGCTACCATAGCGATCCAGCTACGCACTAACGCAACCCATTAGTGATTCAACAGCCACAACCGAATTAAGTAATCACATGATAGAAATGAAACAAGTTTTAGTAGTGGAGGATGAAGTAGTTATTCGAACTGCTTTGAAGCGATTACTAGAGCGCCACGAATACAAAGTTAGCGAAGCGGGAACAGTCAAAGAGTCGATAGACAGTTTCAACATGGATGACTTCGACGTAATAATCAGCGACCTGCGCCTGCCTGGAGCACCTGGAACCGATCTAATCAAGGCTACTACCACGCCGGTTCTGATCATGACCAGTTACTCCAGTATTCGTTCTGCCATAGATTCGATGAAACTTGGCGCCGTCGACTATATCGCCAAACCGTTTGAACACAGCGAGCTCATCGAGTCCGTTGCCAAAGTAATTCGCGAACACGCTAAAACGCTACAACAATCTACTGATGCACCTGTCGAATTTGAGCCCCCCGTTCATGGCATGATCGGTAACTGCCCGCCGATGATGGAATTGTTTCGACGAATTCGTAAAGTTGCGCTTACCAATTCTACCGTCCTAATCAATGGAGAATCGGGAACAGGAAAAGAACTTGTTGCTCGAGCGATTCACAACTTAAGCAATCGCCGTGCACAGGAAATGATTTCTGTGAATTGCGCAGCAATCCCAGAAAACCTAATTGAGTCTGAATTATTCGGCCACGAGAAGGGAGCCTTTACCGGCGCCACTGCAACCAGAACCGGTTTAGTCGAAGCCGCTAATGGCAGCACGCTTTTCCTCGATGAAATAGGTGAGCTACCGCTTGAGGCTCAGGCTAGACTACTAAGAGTTCTACAAGAAAGTGAGATTCGCAAAGTCGGCTCTGTGCAGTCCAAAAAAGTCGACGTGCGCCTAGTCGTTGCTACTCATCGCGATCTAAAGCAATTGGTAGTAGATGGCCACTTTCGTGAAGACCTCTATTACCGCATTAATGTGATGACACTCCTGATTCCGCCACTTAGAGACCGCGGTGACGATATCTTGGAGCTCGGCGAAGCTATTTTGCAGCGGACCTGCAAGCGCCTTAAAACGAAGATGCTCAGTTTAAGTGAAGGTGCTAGACGTGCCATATTTAATTATGGCTGGCCAGGAAATGTGCGTGAGCTGGAAAATGCGATAGAACGCGCCGTTGTGCTGGCAGAAGAATTGGAAATTTCAGAAGAGCTTCTTGCTATTGACGACGAAGAGAGACCCATGTCGATTCGAAAGCCAGAATTACAGAACCCGCAGGGTGCCCCCGAACCTATCGAAGAGCTCTCTTTGGAAGACTATTTTCAGCGCTTCGTTATTGAGCACCAAGATGCCATGAATGAAACCCAACTCGCGAAAAAATTAGGCATAAGCCGCAAGTGTCTTTGGGAGCGCCGCCAGCGATTCGGCATCCCCCGCACGAAGAAGCACTAAGGCTAAAAATCGCCCTTTACTCAGCTCCACTACCCCCCCTCGAACAGCACAGAACTAACTTTTTCTTAGCATTTTCTTACCTCTAAAACCCTAACTAATGAGCATGGATTTTACACACGCGCTAGGTCGTAATTTGTTACCGCTACCTTCTTACCCAACCAAAAAGGGAATATTTGTAACAAAAGTGGGTATTTAGAATAAAGTTACTAATTCTTAAAACCCTAAATTGTTGATAATTAAGGAATTGTCTGGCTTGGCACAATACGTGCAACGTGTAGAGAACAATAATAACAATAAACAATAATAATAAATCTTAATAAAAATAAAAATCGCATTACTGAGTTAAAAACTAAGGTTAGTGCACTAAATAATAAAAGGTCGGGTTGTAGTCTGGATTTGGCGATTGCCATCTAACTGCATAATTACCCCCTTACTACTTATGCAGTACCAATGTGGGTACGCACTTAATAATAATAATAAGATCTAGCTTCCTGTTGAGGGGTGGTTTTCACCCCTCAATAATATCCCCGAACCACCAAAATCATCCATGCTACTCGACAGTTCCCTATTCTGCTTGTGTCGTGCCTGCAGTTTTCTCTAGTTCCGTGTATCATGCCTCTTGATGTTTACAATCCAAATTCAGTTGAAGGGGCTTATACCGCCGACCCAACACATACACACCTGCACTCTTGTACTTGCCAGGGTGCTACTAAAGAAAATAAGCCGTGATCAACTCCTCTAACCACGCCAGACAAAGCTCTGCTTCGCTGCCTTACAGCGCACCGGAGTGCGAGCAACAATGAATCAACCTACTACAGGCTCTGATCTCGTCGGTATCGAGAACGCAACCGTATTAGAACGTGATCATCACCGGATCTCGCGCAAGCAGATATCACCAAATGCCGTGAAGGTGCTCTACAAGCTCGCCGAGGCTGGATACCATGGGTTCCTGGTCGGCGGCGGAGTGCGCGACTTGTTACTCGGCAAAAGCCCGAAGGACTTCGATATAGCAACCGATGCGTCCCCGGAGCAGCTGAAGTCTCTGTTTAGAAATGCCCGAATCATCGGGCGCCGCTTCAAGATAATTCATCTGCGCTTTGGTCGAGAGATTATTGAGGTGACGACATTTCGTGCACCGCATGATTCAGAGAATAAAATTGATGACAATGTTCCACGGCGGCGCATACAGAACCAGGCATCCGCCCATTCAACCGCTGGGATGATCCTCAGAGACAATGTCTACGGCAATATCGACGAAGACGCTCTGCGTCGCGATTTCACTATCAATGCCCTCTACTACACGATAGACAAGTTCCGTATTCTCGACTTCAGTACCGGCCTAGACGATTTGGAGTCTAAGCAGATACGTATGATAGGCGATCCCGCTGAGCGCTATAAAGAAGACCCCGTAAGGATGCTACGAGCAATTCGCTTTGCAGCGAAGCTAGGCTTCACTATCGAAGAGAAAACAGAGAAACCCATCAATGAGCTAGCGCATCTATTAGAGTCCATCTCGAGCGCAAGACTCTTCGATGAAACCATTAAATTGATGACTGGCGGCGACGCCGAAAAGACATTCGAATTGCTACGACGCTATAGACCTGGTATCTACCTCTTCGGACCTACCTTCCACGCACTCGACAAACTCTCCGGTCCCCCTTGCAAACTGGTAGAGCTCGCACTTAGAAACACAGACGGGCGGCTCGCTGAAGGCAAATCTGTGACTCCCGCATTTCTCTTTGCAGCCTTACTCTGGCCAGTGCTGCAGCTTCGCTTAGAGTCGAAGAAATCGGACCAAGGCGATCAACATCAGCTATTCCAACAGACAGCGCAGGAAGTGTTGATGGAGCAGATTCAATACACCGCCGTACCCAAACGATTCACTATCGCGGCAAAAGAAATATGGGAACTCCAAGCGCGACTCATGCGTGATAATAAGCGTAGCATCGAAGGCTCATTCGGCCACCCACGCTTTAGAGCTGCCTATGATTTCCTGCTACTACGTGAAGAGGCAGGTGAAGATTTAGGCGGTCGCGGCGAATGGTGGACACAGTTTCAGCTCGGAGATACAAGCCAGATCATCCAAAATGCAAGTGCCGAAGCCGAGCCGCCAAAGAAGAGGCGTCGCCGACGTAGGCCAAAAGCAAAGACTGAAAGTTAGGGAACCGGCTATGATTCAGGGTGATTTCAGCAAGACTGCGCCGCGCTACATTGCAGTCGAAGGCCCCATCGGAGTCGGCAAAACAACTCTTACTAAACGCCTAGCTGATTCCTTCAACTACGAATTATTGCTCGAGAAAAGTGAGGAGAATCCATTTCTCGATCGCTTCTATAAAAACCCTAAACAACACGCGCTATCCACGCAATTGTTCTTCCTCTTCCAGCGCGCACAGCAGCTGCAAGACCTTCGTCAGAACGACATGTTCGAACCGGTGCGCGTAGCAGACTTCCTAATAGACAAAGACCAGCTGTTCGCAGAGCAAAATCTAGAACCAGATGAATTCGAACTCTACCTCAACGTTTATCGTCACCTCACCATCGATGCACCTGCACCTGATCTAGTTATCTACCTGCAGGCTCCCACCAATGTATTGCTGGATAGAATTCAGAAACGTGCAGTCGAATCCGAGCAGCTTATCGAGCTTACCTATTTAAAGGATTTGAACGAAGCCTATGCCGAGTTTTTTCATTACTATGACAAGGCCCCCCTGTTAATAGTCAACAGCGAAGACATAGACCTAGCTCACAACGAAGATGACTATCAGCAGCTGCTTAAACGCATAATGTCCGCTGGCGCGGGAACACACTACTTCAATCCCCGGCCTTCACTAATATAGAGCCAAATGGGACAGCAGCGTGCGCATTTGAGACTCTTCAGCCAAATATTAAGCAAAGGAATTGGGTCCAAAATATGGGCAATGTAATTGTGCTCGGCGGGGGGGCGGCAGGACTAATGTGCGCGCTGACTGCTGCCAAACGTGGCCGTCAGGTGCTGGTGCTGGAAAAATCCAACAAGATTGGCAAGAAGATTTTGATGTCTGGCGGCGGACGCTGCAACTTCACTAACTACAGTGTCGAGCCTGAAAACTTCCTTTCCGCCAACCCTCACTTCTGCAAATCTGCGCTCAAACGCTATACCCAGTGGGATTTTATCAAGCTGGTTGAGCAACATGACATCGACTATGAAGAGCGCAAGCACCAGCAACTGTTCTGCAAGGACTCGGCTAAGCAAATTCTAGAAATGCTCCAAAGCGAATGTACGCAGGCAGGGGTGACCATTTGGAACCATTGTGAAATCAATAGTATCGCTGAGCTGCAGTCATCGATTGGTAAACAGAACAATCGCTATAAGCTGAAGCTTTCAAGAGGTAATGGCGAGCCAAAAGTAAACCACACGCTCTCCTGCGAATCTCTTGTTGTTGCCACCGGTGCGCTATCGATTCCGAGCCTTGGCGGCAGTAGCATGGGCTATGAAATTGCCCGTCAGTTTTCCTTAAAGCTTACCGAACGTCGGGCCGGGCTGGTGCCATTTATGTTTAGTGATAATTTCAAGGCCGTCTGCGAACGTCTTGCCGGATTGTCAGCAGAAGTTGAAGTCAGCTGCAACGGACAAAAGTTCAGTGAAAGCCTATTATTTACTCATCGAGGAATCAGCGGACCGGCAATACTACAGATTTCCAGTTTCTGGCACCCAGGTGATTCGGTATCACTCAATCTTTTACCAGGCATAGTCGCTGATCAATGGCTTTGTGAATTGAAACTTGCAAAAGGTAAAAGCCTATTAAAAACGGTCTTGCAGCAAAAACTGAGCAAGGCTTTGGTAACAGAATTACAGCACCTGTGGTGGCCTACGCAGGCAGAAAAAATTTTGGCGGAATTCACCGATCAACAACTCAAGACACTTGGCCGGCAGCTCAACCAATGGACAGTAAAGCCATCCGCCACTGAAGGGTATCGCACCGCTGAAGTGACCTTGGGTGGAGTGGATACCGATGGCGTCAGCTCCAAAACGATGGAGGTGGTGAATCAACCGGGATTGTTCTTTATCGGTGAAGTGCTCGATGTCAGCGGCCACCTAGGCGGCTTCAATTTTCAATGGGCCTGGTCCTCAGGTAATGCT
>CALKDE010000212.1 GCA_938082955.1 uncultured Pseudomonadales bacterium | reverse complement strand
GGCACACAAAGAGATAAACACAAACGGAATTAGTGTTATCTCATTGCTAACCGAACTCGCTCCGAAATTTATCGAACAGCAGCAGGGCACGATCGCGGTCATTACCTCCGTTGCCGGTGACAGAGGCCGACAGCCCAACTTTGTGTATGGCGCCGCGAAATCCCTTGTTTCAACCTACTTGCAGGGCTTACGCGGCAAGCTGCTGACACACAACGTAAACATAGTAGACATAAGACCAGGTCTTGTGGATTCGCCTATGACAGCGCAGTTCCCTAAAGGCCCACTGTTGTCTAGCCCGGAACGCATCGCGCAAAAAATTGTGAAAAGCATCCGCCGCGGCAGTCACACCGTTTACGCTCCCAGCTACTGGCGAGTTATCATGTTCGTAGTCAGTGCGATCCCGGAATTTGTTTTCAAACGGTTAACATTCTAAACAGAGAAGTCCCTCAGACTAACGTGCCAAACTCACTCAACCAATCAACGCTCTACGTCGACCTCGACGGCACCGTAATCAAAACGGACCTTCTGTATGAGTCGATTTTATTATTGCTCAAGAAGAGTATTTTCCAAGCGCTATTGATTCCAATTTGGCTAATTAAAGGAAAAGCAAACCTAAAGCATCAATTATCCAAACGCGTTCACATCCCCGTAGAGTTACTGCCATTGAATACCGAATTCAACGACTATCTGAAAAAGGAAGTAGAGCGCGGGCGCAACATCGTACTTATTTCGGCATCAAGTCAACTACCGGTAAGACAGGTGAGCGATCATCTGGGATTGTTCATCGACGCTATGGGGAGCGACGAAGATCACAACCTGAAATCGAAGAATAAGGTAACACGGATACTGCAACTAGATCCGGGAGGCGAGTTTGCCTACGCAGGAAACTCGAAAGACGATATCGCCGTGTGGTCTGAAGCCAGCGAAGTTATTCTCGTCAACTGTAAAAAGTCGCTCGCTACAAATCTGCAGCACGGGAGCGAGAAAATTCAGTACTTCGACGCACCCCAATCGACGTTGAAGAAATTTTGGCAGGCGATGCGACCGCATCAGTGGTTGAAGAACGCACTGATATTTCTGCCACTGATTCTTTCTCACCAATTGAATCAACCGAATCTACTGCTGCAAGCTTGTGTCGCCTTTTTTAGCTTTAGCTTCGTTGCGTCCAGCGTGTACCTGCTCAACGATATGCTCGATGTAAATAGCGATCGACAGCATCAGTCAAAATTTCGGCGACCCTTCGCTTGTGGCGACCTGTCTTTACTCTATGGCTATCTAGGCGCGCCGTCGTTGCTGATTCTCGGTTTCCTCATCGCGTTGTGGCTACCTACTGAATTTGTTTTCGTATTACTCACCTATTGGTTGATGACAACTGCGTATAGCTTGCTGCTGAAAAGCCTGTTTCTAATTGACGTGCTAACCCTCGCCTCTCTTTATACCTGGAGAATCATCGCAGGCTCAGCCGCTATCTCGGTAGTCACCACCTATTATCTGCTCGCGTTCTCGTTCTTCCTGTTTTTGGGGCTCGCAATGGTGAAGCGCTACACGGAATTCCTGAACCTACAGAATCAGGGCAAGTCTTCTATCGAAGGGAGGGCCTATAGCGTGGAGAATCTGCGGGCTCTAGCCACCATCGGCAGCGGCTCTGGCCTGCTCGCTGTGGCTGTAGTCGCGTTCTACATTAACGCACCCGCGACTACCGAGCTCTACAGCAATCCCCTACTGCTGTGGGCCATCTGCCCTCTTCTTCTCTTCATGCTGTGGCATATCTGGGCGCTCGCGCGGCGCGGCGAACTAAATGAAGACCCGGTGTTGTTCGCACTAACAGATCGCCGCAGCCAAATCACCACCGCTGTGTGTGGCCTAGTTATCTTGCTCGCCATGTAAACCTACTATTTATTCAGGACTAAGCGCTTAGAATCTTCTCGTGAAAACGTAGGTGCTCTTGTATAAAACTGGCGATAAAGAAGTAGCTGTGGTCGTAGCCTTCTCGTTCAATGAACCTTAACGGGTAGCCTGCTTTCTCGGCTGCCTCTAGCAGAAACTCAGACTTGAGTTGATTGCCGAGGAACTCATCTGCTGTGCCTTGATCTACTAACATAGGTAGATGGGTTGTGGCCTTAGCGATCAAAGCGGCGGAGTCATATTCTTGCCATGTAGAAACATCCTCGCCTAGGTAACTTTTAAAAGCTTTGCATCCCCAAGGACAGTTCATGGGAGATACTATCGGTGCGAAGGCAGATACCGATTTGTATCGGTCAGGATTCTTTAGCGCTATGCTCAATGCGCCATGGCCACCCATAGAGTGGCCGAATATTGACTGCCGCGATGGATCTACAGGAAAGTTATCATTGATGAGGGCCGGTAACTCCTGAATGACGTAGTCATACATTTTGTAGTGCTTGTTCCACGGGGCCTGAGTAGCGTTGAGATAGAAACCTGCGCCAAGACCAAAGTCATACGCCTGCTCTGGGTCGTCGGGCACATCTTCGCCTCTTGGACTGGTGTCCCCCATAACAATAGCGAGCCCAAGCTCCGAAGCGACGCGCTGCGCGCCAGCCTTTATCACGAAATTCTCGTCAGTCCCTGTTAATCCCGACAACCAATAGAGAACCGGTACCCGCCCTTCGCTCACCTGCGGCGGCAGGTAAATTGAAAAATGCATGTCACAGGAAAGCGTTTCTGACTTGTGTTTATAACGGCGTTGCTCACCACCGAACATTTTACTGCCTGCAATACTTTCCATAAATTCAACTCGGTTATTTTGTTCAGACTGGGGTTTGTGACTACTTCATAATCATGAAGCTTTCTTCAATTGGGTTCCAGCGGCTAGGCTTGTCGATTTTCGTTACCTTCATCGGCTTTAGGACTGTCGATTCTAACAAGGCCGCGAACTGCCCTACATCATGATTGCTAGGGTCTAACCATCTTAAGACTAATTCTTCGTCTTCGAAATCTATCATCAGTGGCAATGACTTGGGATGAATATCGTCCCAC
>CALKDE010000211.1 GCA_938082955.1 uncultured Pseudomonadales bacterium | reverse complement strand
CTACAGGAAGTCTGCCTCGGGAATAAAACCGGCAAGCTAGCCGTTGTTGGATGGGGCTCTACGTTCGGCGCTATACATCAGGCTGTTAAGCGGGCGCGCGCCGAAGGTTTGGATGTCTCACATATTCAAGTGCGCTATCTGTCTCCCTTGCCCCTAAATCTTGGGCAGCTGCTTAAAAGCTTCGATTCGATTCTGGTGCCGGAGATGAACACAGGTCAATTTGTGCGGCTTATTCGGTCCGAATATTTAATCGATGCTGAAGCCTTAAACAAGGTGGCCGGCCAACCGTTCAAAATTGGTGAAATTCTAGCGGCGATCCACGCAAAGATAGCCACCTCAGGGAACAATTCATGAATCAAGCGCTACCCAAATTAACCGTCAAGGACTATGCCTCCGATCAGGAAGTGCGTTGGTGCCCAGGTTGTGGCGATTACGCCATACTGAAGACTATTCAGAAGCTAATGCCAACATTCGAGCAGCCAAAAGAGAATCAAGTATTTATCTCCGGCATTGGTTGTTCATCGCGTTTTCCTTATTACATGAATACCTTTGGTTTCCATACTATTCACGGTCGTGCTCCAGCAGTAGCTACTGGCGTTAAGCTTGCGAATCCAGAATTGGATGTGTGGGTAATTACCGGCGACGGCGATGGCTTCAGTATCGGTGGCAACCATATGTTGCATGTGTTGCGGCGTAACGTAGACCTGCAGATTTTGCTTTTTAACAATGAGATATACGGGCTTACCAAGGGCCAATACTCGCCGACCTCACCCCCGGGCACTCGATCACCGTCATCGCCTACTGGATCTATCGACCTTCCACTGGCTCCTTGTGAAGTGGCAATAGGCTCGGGAGGAACTTTTATAGCGCGCACGATCGATACCCAAGCCAAGCATCTGGCTGCGGTAGTGACTCGGGGTCATGAGCATAGAGGCACATCTTTCATAGAGATCTTGCAGAACTGTCCAATCTACAACGACGGTATATTCAATCAGGTCACAGACAAGAAGATAGCTGCTGATTTTAAGGTTGAGCTGGTTCATGGCGAACCTATAGTATTTGGCAAGGAACGCGAGCGGGGCATTCGTCTCAATCACGACAGCCTCAAGCTTGAGGTAGTCGAGGCGACTAGTGAGGATGTGCTGATCCATAACGAAACCAATAAGGTATTGGCCACACTGCTCGCGACCATGAAGGGGCCAGAGCTTCCCGTGGCAGTAGGTGTGATTTACCATGAAGAAAAGGCTTCCTATGTAGATGACTCTCAGCAGCAGCTGATTTCGATTCGAAAAGCCAAGGGCTCCATGACAGAACTCTTGCACAGTGGCCATACTTGGGAAGTTGAATAGCGCGAAGCCGGCAATCAAATCTTTACGATTGAACTGCTGCTAAATAACTGAAATAGAAACGGGTGTAGACTAATATCATGAGCCAACAGCGTAACAATAGGCGACATTTTTTACAGATGGGTTTGCACGGAGCTGCATTGTTTGCCGCAGGTGGTCTCTTACGTTTTCAGCAGGCTACAGCAGCCGGCCTTGATACATCCCCGTTTTATTCTCTTAGCAATTTAGGACCTCTGCTTGAGCCCGATGCCAACGGCTTGAAGTTGCCCGAAGGTTTCAAGTCGCGCATCATTGCTCGCTCTGGCGAGGCGCCGGCCGGTTTGCCCGGATACACATGGCACTCCGCGCCCGATGGGGGTGCCACATTCCCCGCAGACGATGGCGGCTGGGTCTACGTCTCCAACAGTGAGATGCGCAGCTTTAGTGGTGGTGTCGGGGCGATTCGCTTTGATGCGGGGGGCGAAGTCGTCGATGCGTATCAAATCCTGAAGAACACCTCTATCAATTGCGCAGGCGGTCCTACTCCTTGGGGAACTTGGCTGTCTTGTGAAGAATTTACTCACGGGCAGGTTTACGAATGCGATCCTATGGGCAGAAATCCATCGGCGGTGAGACCCGCTCTGGGAGCGTTTCGTCACGAAGCTGTCGCGGTCGATAGCGAGAATAGATGTCTATATTTAACTGAAGATCATCCCGTTGGTGCCTTCTATAGATTTAGGCCTGACCATCCATTGCCGGACTTAAGCAGTGGGCAGTTGGAGATCGCATCGGTGGTTGCAAGAAATGGTAAATCGTTTATCGAATGGATCGCGGTACCGGACCCTCTAGCAATAGTTGAGGCAACGCGGTTGCAAGTTCCTTCCTATGCCGTATTTAGAGGCGGAGAGGGAATTGCACTCTATGAGGGAAGAGCGTACTTCACCACAAAGCATGACAACCGGGTCTGGGTTTATCACACCAACACACAAGAGCTTGAGGTTTTATACGATGTTAAGACCAGTGACAACCCGATCCTGACAGGCGTAGACAACGTTGTTATAACACCCACAGGTGATGTTCTTATTGCCGAGGATGGCGGTGATATGCAGATCGTTGTATTGACCGATGAAGGCAGTGTCGCGCCATTATTGCAGGTGGTCGGTCATGAACAATCGGAAATAACAGGGCCCGCATTCGACCCTAGCTACCAGCGACTCTACTTCAGTTCTCAGCGTGGATCATTGGGGAAAAGCAGCGGCGGTATTACTTACGAAGTTAGTCGCAGCGATTTAGTCTAGGTCGCAAGCAAAAAATCCGCCGTGTATTCACTGTACAGTGAACAGCTTCGGCGGATTCTTCCAAACTAACTGCAATCAGATTGCAGCTCAATAATTAATCTTATGGAATGGATGTAGTTACCACCGGACCCATGCCAAAGATTTGAACCACAACTTCCTCGTCTTTCGCCATGTCATAGTGGTGACCATTGGGTGGCTCATAGATGAAAGTGCCAGGCCCGACTGCAGTCATGGCATCTGGATTGTAGGTGTCGGACTCGGGTCCAGTATGTACATACCAAGTACCACTGAGAACGTTAATGTAGCGTGCCTGATTGTGATAGTGAGGTCGGCTGCCGCGTCCCGGAGGCCAGGTGATCTGAATTACGTAGATGCCGGATTTGCTCGGGTCGCCGTAGATGACTGTAGTAATGCTGCCATCCTCAGGCTGCAACTGATCGGGCGTTGCAACCATGAAGTCATGTTCATCAGGCTCGACTACCTGAGCTGATAGAGTCTGAATAGAGATGATTAGCCCTGCAAACAGTAAGCTGGTCAGGGTTAGTATTCTTTTGAATGTCATTATTATTTTCCTCGTAACTAAAAAGTGGGATGTATAGCAATGTCCCTTCGAGTGTCGGTACCTTGGTTAAACCCATGGGGCCAACCAATAGCTTGAACCCATAGGCCGAATAGAAAAGATAACAGGTTTTGGCCATCAGGCCACACTTATTCAGGATCAATAGGAAGTTTGAAGCGCCGGCGCGCTGCCCACGAGAGATTGGCGACTGCCTAACAGGGGGTTTGAGGGAAGCCCTGTTAAGGGCCGTATACACTAAATTGGATATTTGCTACGCTCAAACAAAGTAAGCCTACAGCCCTGCGTGCTGTCCAGCATGATTCAGCGGAGCAACAATGAATAAGAAAAATAATCGAAGCGGTAGTGGAAACAATAGTAAGAGCGATCCGCTAGGGGAAAGCCTCACCAATCCTTCTCGGCGCAACCTATTAAAGGGTGCGGGTCTCGTCGGCGCGGCAGCGGTGAGTACAATCGCAACTTCCCATGTAATCGCTGCCGA
>CALKDE010000210.1 GCA_938082955.1 uncultured Pseudomonadales bacterium | reverse complement strand
CATAGTCGCTCTCGGGAATGTGTGATTGCGCCTCATGAGAATTGAAGTCGCAGTAGGGGCATTTCTTCACACACCAAGGTATGTGGATGTAGAGACTTAGTGGTGGGAGTTCCAACATTTTAGGAGCTGCGTTAGCGCTTGGCCTCGATGGCTGATGGCGTTCTTTGTTGCGGCATCCAGCTTTGCAGATGCGCAGCTGTGACTCGGCACATAGAATAGAGGATCATAACCGAATCCGTTCTCGCCTTCCTCCTTAAACAGTATGCGTCCTTCCCACGTGCCCTGACAAATCAGCGGCATTGGATCCTTGGGGTGTCGCATATAGGCGATAACGCACCGAAACCTTGCGGTGCGATCTGCTTCAGCTATGTTTTCGAGCTCACGTAGTAGTTTCGCATTGTTATCGATGTCTGCCTCGGGGCCATGGGACCCAGCATAGCGCGCCGAATATATTCCTGGTTCGCCTTTGAGTGCATCCACTTCTATCCCACTATCATCCGCGATAGCGGGGAGGCCGGTCGAGAGGCAGGCATGGCGAGCTTTTATCAGTGCATTTTCAACAAAGCTAAGCCCAGTCTCGTCTGCATCGCCCACTGAGAATTCTGATTGTGGGGATAATTGAACATCCCTCTGATCGAGAATTGTCTGCAGTTCAACAAGCTTTCCTTTGTTGCTGCTAGCTAATACCACCTTATGCATTCTTTAGAAAACCTTTAGTCCATGTTTTTGCTGATGTGGTAGATAGCAATCTCACCCAAGAAATTCGGCCAGGCTTTCATGTACCAACTACCCTGATGTTCAAGATCGACGACCGTTCTAGCTAACACCTTAATGTCTCTCTCCGTGCATAACGCATCGAAGTCCTTTACAGTACAGAAATGAATATTTGGTGTGTTATACCAAGAGTGGGGAATGAATTTCGAAACGGGCATGCGACCTCGGCTCGCGAGATACAAGCGGCTCTTCCAGTTGCCGAAATTCGGGAATGTCACGATGCCGTTCTTGCCGATGCGTAGCATCTCATCGATTAAGTGATCTGGCTTGCTGAGCGCCTGCAGCGTCTGTGCTAATAAGACAGTATCGAAACTCCCTGACTGAAAATTGGAGAGCCCTTTGTCCAAGTTTTGCTCGATTACATTCGTTCCTCTATCGAGGCAGTGCTGAATATTCGTTTCATCGATCTCTAATCCAATGCCGTGCACATTCTTAGTTGTCTGCAGATAATGCAGCAGGCTGCCATCGCCACAGCCAAGATCGAGCACCTTACTGTTAGGCTGTATCCACTGTTGAATGATTTCCAGATCAGGGCGCATCGCTTTCATTCTCCTGATGCACTCGCTGTAGAAAGCCTGAGAGAGCTTCAATATAACGGGGAATAGGAAGCAAGAACGCATCATGTCCCTGATCCGCTTCAATCTCGAGATAGCTCACTTCTCTGCCAGCCTTAAGAAGATCAGATACTATCTCTCGGGAACGCTCCGATGGGAATCGCCAATCCGTGCTGAACGACATGAGTAGAAATTTGCAGTCGCTATTGGTAAATGCCTTTGACAAGTCGCCTTCGAAATCCACGGTCGGATCGAAGTAGTCCAGCGCCTTCGTCATCAACAAATAGGTATTTGCATCGAAGTTTTCGGAGAATCGTTCTCCTTGATAGTGCAGATAGCTCTCTACTTGAAAATCCACATCGAGTCCAAAGTTTAGTTTTCCTGAGCGTAGATCTCTGCCGAAATTTTCCGCCGTATCCTGTTCAAAATTTGAAACTGACTTGCCAAACTTCGAGCGCATTGCGCTGTCCGACAAATAGGTGATGTGCCCGACCATGCGGGCAAGCATTAAGCCTTGCTTCGGATAGGTGCCTTTCTCTAGATAGCGCCCTTCATGAAAATCTGGATCGCTAGTGATCGAATGCCTAGCGACTTCATTGAAGGCAATATTTTGCGCCGACAGTTTAGGCGCTGCAGCTATGCAGACTGCATGACGAACTTTGCCGGGATAGCTAATTGCCCAACGCAATACTTGCATGCCCCCCAGGCTGCCCCCTACAACAGCCGCCCATTCCGGAATCTCCCTTCGATCCATCAGCCGCCGCTGGCTGCTCACCCAGTCACGCACGGTGACGACAGGAAAATCTGGGCCATAGTACTTGTTGGTCTCGGGATTGATCGAGGCTGGGCCGGTACTGCCGGCGCATCCGCCGAAATTATTCAGGCTAACTACGTAGAAGAGATTAGTATCTATCGCCTTTCCTGGCCCGATACAGCTGTCCCACCAGCCGGGTTTGCTATCATTTTTGCTGTGGTAGCCGGCCGCATGATGATCACCGCTGAGTGCATGACAGATAAGAAGGGCATTCGTCTTTTCATTATTGAGCTTGCCGTAAGTCTCAACGACTAGCTCATACTTGGGCAATACCTTGCCGCTTCGAAGAGTTAGAGGCTCATCGAATTTATAGACCTGAGGAGTAACGAGGCCAACTGAATCTGTGGGTATTGAGTCTGGCATTACAAATGGTTTTAAGGCTCTTTCTAATCCTTTTGTCTGAATTTTTCCTAAC
>CALKDE010000209.1 GCA_938082955.1 uncultured Pseudomonadales bacterium | reverse complement strand
CTGGGCAACTGCTATGACCCGGAAATTCCAGTTAGCGTGGTTGAAATGGGACTGATTTATAACTGCAGCCTTGAGAAAGATCCCGAGTTTGGCAATCACGTCAAGATTACCATGACCCTCACCGCCGCCGGATGTGGCATGGGCCCGGTGATTGCCCAAGACGTAAAAACCAAATTGGAACACGTGCCTAACGTAGACAAAGTCACCGTAGAAATAACCTTTGATCCACTGTGGAGCAAAGAAATGCTCAGCGATGAAGCCAAGCTGGAACTGGGAATGTTGTAATGAGCAGCAGCGCAAACGATTTCGCCAGTAACCCAATGGGTACCAGCATCACACTAGAAGAGTTATATGACGCCTTTGAGCTTCTCGAGGACTGGGAAGATCGCTATGCCTTTATTATTGACTTAGGTAAGCAGCTTCCGCCGTTTCCGGATGCGCAGCGTACCGAGAAAAATTACGTGCACGGTTGCCAAAGTCAGGTGTGGCTTATTCACCATTACGACAAAGAAAGCGGCAAACTGCTTTTACTAATAGATTCCGACGCCATCATTGTGCGCGGACTGGCTGCAATTATTCTGCTGGCTTTTAACAAGCTCACTCCTACAGACTTGCTGGCGACAGATATAGACAAACTATTTGAACGCCTTGATCTGTTCCGCCACATCTCGCCAACTCGTGGCAACGGCCTGCGCTCGATGATCAGCAAGATCCGCAATATTGCGGCTACAGAAATAGCATAATTCCCCACACGCTTCTTTCGTTTAAAAAGCCTAATTTAACTGCCCAGCCCCAGAAATAACTTACCAATAAATCGCTTCAATCGATATCGTATCCCCTGCTAAGGATTATCCAACCTGCTGCTTACTTTTTGACGAAGGGAGAATTAAAGGGGTCGGAGGGATTTAAAATAAATCCCTCCGACCCCTTTACTACTAAAATAGAAACTACGTGCCGCAAAAAGTCTTATAGCAACCCGTAAAATTTTCCGGGGCGGGTTGAGCGTATCTCGCAAGCTCGGGACGCTCATCAAAGGGATGTGAGAGCACAGCGAGCAATTTTTCGAACGGTTCTAGGTTTGCGTCGTTAGTTGCTGCATCCAATGCGTCTTCCACCAAGTGGTTTCGCGGAATATAGATCGGATTGATAGCACGCATCCTCGAAGCGCTGTCGGCAGCAGCCTGCTTAGCGATCCGCTCATGCCAGCGCTCAAGCCAGTCGGCGAGCACCTCAGAGCAAGGAAACAACGCCTCAAGAGGTTCCAAATTACCTTCAGCGGCGTCCGCTAGTCGTCGCCACGCAAGTGTGTAGTCAACTGAATAAATCTCCAACAGTTTGAGCCAGTCATTCACGAGCAACTTGTCATTGTCGATGTCCAAACCGGAAGTTTCTAATCCCAGCTTCGCTTGCGCTCCAGCTAACCAATGCTTTTCATAGTGAAGGGTGAAATCGTTGAGGATCGCTTCCACTTTCGGAACGGCTCGCTCGGGCTTGTCCTCGTCAATCAAGGGAAGCAGTGTCTCGGCGAATCGAGTCAGATTCCACTGTGCCATCTGCGGCTGATTTTTGTACGCGTAACGCCCTTGCTGGTCGATGGAGCTGAACACGACATCAGGGCTAAACGCTTCCATATACGCGCAGGGACCATAGTCGATCGTCTCACCAGAAATCGCCATGTTGTCCGTATTCATGACGCCGTGGATGAATCCAACCAGCATCCAATTGGCAACTAGAGCCGCTTGGGCTTCAGACACCGCCTGCAGGAACAAAAGATAACGATCCTCGTCACCACTTAAGTGCGGATAATGACGCTCGATGGCATAGTCGGCTAGCTGCCTAACCTGATCCCAGCGCTGTTGAGAAGCGAAGAACTGAAAAGTTCCAATACGAATATGGCTGGAAGCCACGCGAGTAAGGATGGCTCCTGGCAATATATTCTCGCGGTACACGGATTCCCCTGTGGCAACTGCCGCCAACGCACGAGTCGTTGGGATTCCAAGGCAATGCATCGCTTCGCCTATTAGATATTCACGCAGCACGGGGCCAATCGCGGCTTTGCCGTCGCCGCCGCGAGAAAACGCCGTTCGCCCAGACCCTTTTAACGCGATGTCGCGGCGACGTCCATCAGGACCTGCCACCTCGCCCAAGAGCAATCCGCGACCGTCGCCCAACTGCGCAGAGAATCCGCCAAACTGATGCCCAGCGTAGGCTTGCGCCAGCGGGCGAGAGCCAGCCAGCAATTTCTGCCCTGAAAAGATTAGCGCCAAGTCTTGTGATGGCAATTCAGCGACACCCAGCCCAAGTTCGTCGGCAAGTGGGGTATTGAATTGCAGTAAGCTCGGTGCCTCCACAGTCATCGGATCACTCTCGACGTAGAAGTCTGGCAATTCCTCAGCGTAGCTGTTGCCAAAACGGAATGGGATGCTGGGTTCTTGCATTACTTGTTCCTCGCAACAGCTGGTCAGTGCACGGCTGTTGCTGGTAGTCGTTAAAAAAAACGTACTGAGAGTCGCCGCTCATCGCAAATTTCTACAGCATGGCACCGACAAGTTCAAGAGAAGTAACTTTCTCAGGTCGTCGGCGCTGCGCTCATGAACGGTCCTGAACAGCGCCTAGATTCTACAACTATCCAAAGCAAAAAAAATAGCAAAGATTACTTTTACTAAAGTAGTCTCTACTGTCTTACCTAAAAACAATGTAGTCAATTACAAGCTGTTATAAAAACAACAATCACTGTCTTTCTATTCCTGCACAAGCCCCTACATTAGTTGAGCAATCCATAACACAAATCCAACTACTAACGAAAACCCTGCTTAGTTAAGCACATCAACACTTTTCATCCTGTCATCTGGCTTTCTGTCTATCAACTTGTTCAGGGGATCAATACCAACAGACACCGACGGGCTATCCACAACAAAGATAAACGATCGATTCCCAGTATCGACGCGCTGCTTTCGCTAAGAAGAATTTCAGGCACCTTGGTTTCTTCATCTTCCTTGCTAAGCACGGCGATGCCATTTAAAGCACCCAGAAGTTACATTAACCAAGTGAGAAAACTAAAAGGGAGAAATGCCAGACTAGAAAGTGCCGTTCACGCTGAGAGAAATTGTCCGACCTGAGGAACTGCATTGGTCCTCTATTTCCTCAAGGATGCCGCTAGAAACACGGCCAACGAAGCGTTGTCGTTCACGGCAAAATTCACCATCGTTAACCAATCGGCTCGCATTCAGACGATAAGTCATGCTAAACGGTCCGCGCCACTCGACAAAGCTCTGCCAGTAGGGGTCGCCAGCAGAAAGCTCGATATCATCGATATCGATACGCGTACGATTGCCGTCAAAGGAGTTGTTCCAACTGACGCCGTAGTTGAGATTCCACTTCGGAATATCGTGGCGAAAGCCTAGCAATGACCTGCCCCTGTTGCTAAAAAGAAAGCGCCTTTGAGTTCCCAGAAACGGGTCGGTGATCTTCGAATCCTCGACGGAGATACTTGCGGTAACAAGTAGATTTGGCATATCGATCATGCGCATACGCACACTGCTGTTGAGCTCGAGACCGTACTTGGTTCCGTCACCAATGTTACCATTGGCACTCAGCAGATTGTCTTCCGATATAGAGACATCCAGCCTTTCAATTTTGTCTTGCCAGTCTTCGAAGTAGAGTCGAGCGCTTAAAACCCCTATGTCGTTTGGTAGACGATACTCGGAATTGAACTCATAGTTCCAATACCACTCTTGACGAAGATTGGCGTTACCGGACTGGACGTCCGAGTTTATGTCCTGGCTATCGGTTGCTGCTACGAAATCGCTGAAATTCAGCTGCTCCACCACTTTCTCGATAGTTCCCCGAAGCTGAATGGTAGGCGTAAGGTTGTATCTAAAATCGACCTTAGGTTTGACGAAATCGAAGTCCCTTTTTTTCGTCACGTCGCCGCTCTGTGTTATTTCAGAAGTCTCATAAAGAAGTGAAGTTTCCAGAGTCATGCTGGAATTGATAATCCAGTTGTGTATTGCGAAGGGTTCGTAGCGTAATTCCTCTACCGAGGAGTTTGCATTACCAATTGATACTGGAACCAGGCCTCCAAAATCCGGAGACGGAATACCGGTTGAACTCGCCAGGCCCAGCGCGAGGCTGGAGTCGAGGATAGTCTGAGCACGTTCGCCACCGAGCTCAATGTCCTGCCCTTCGAAAACATCGAAGGTGAAGGAACCTCGAAGAATACGTTCTTTAGTCGTACTGCTAGTATCCAGAAATAAATTCTTATTCTCAAAACCGTCATCGAATTGATCGAAGCGTTCTCGCGTGGTCTCTCGAGTCGCGGAGTTACTAATAAATAGTACCTTGAAGCGATCCCCACCATCTGTGTTGTATTCGTAGTCACCACCAATCTCCCAATCGTCGGTGCCACTAGGGCTGGTCTCTCGCTGCCTATCTAGAATATTCGGATTAACTTTGAGATCAATAGTGCGACGAAACAGATCTGTTTCTCCATTGCCTTCACCAAGCTGGGCATTGAATCTGGCACTACTCTTCGAATTTATGTCATAGCCTAAATTCGCGCTGATGGTAGTGCTGTTCCCTTCAGTTGCCCTGTCTTCACGAATGAGATCGTTAGGCGAGAAATCACCTAAAATGGAATTTTCTTTGCTGATGCTTCTAAAATAGACATCATTAGTTCGAGCACTGACTTGGTAGTCGAGACCGCCCTGCTGACCGCTGAATGACAGATTGCCGCCAGGAGAAATGGTGTCGTCTTCGGACAGTTGAAGGCTGGCCTCAAATTGAATAGTGGCAGAACTTAACTCTTCGAATAAAACAACGTTGACTACCTGGCCGCTGCCCCGAACATCTAACTCGCCGGAAGTGCCGCGTATGATCTCGAAGTAATTGACCTGATCCGCCGTGATAGTACCCAGCTGACTGCCGGTACTGTTATTCTTGCCGGCCGTGCGCTTGCCGTTAATGAGGATCTCGCTGCCGCCACTACCACTACCGAAGCCACGCCCCCCTCTGCTGCCGCCTCCACCTCCACCTCCACCAGGGCCGCCACGACCGCGACCGCCACTGCTGTACCCTCCACGACTACCACCACCACTGCTAAGACCTGGAATTCTGTCCATCATGTCCTGCGCCGTAACAGGTGCCCATTCTTCAAAATAGGCTGCCGGATATCTAACAGTTGAGTCGTCATCTACACTATCTTGCGCCCAGATTGAGGAGCCTAGACTAAGCAGGGATATGCAGACTGCGATTTTGATGGGGCCCAATTTACTTCTCATCTTTCCTATCTCATTGTTTTAATAGTTAAATTACACGAGTCGCGGAGTTTATACAGTATCGGCCAAGCGCCGTCTATTACTTAACACAAGCTTAGTACGCGTTTAGCAAGACTGTGTAAAAGCGGCAGTATTGCATAGCTCCCCATATCTGATTGTTACAAATTGTGGGATAGCGAAAAAGCAAGAGACGCGCCCTTCCTGCGTTTCAATTCTTCTAATAGATGAACACTAAGATGGGGCCGAGATTTTTAATTATTATTTGTATGAAGAGTCTGAAATACTTCCCGATTAGCTTCGCTGTTTAGTTCTCTAAGGGAGAAATTGGGAATTCTTCAAAAACACTCAGCGTCTGCATTGGGTGCTATCAGACATATTGCTGGCTATTAATTATTACCGACACAATGGCCCGCTTTCGGCTGTAAGCAGTCATTGAAAATAGACTGTGGTTGGGGCTAAGGGCTGAAAATACGCGTGTCGGTGGTTCGACTAAACTGCACCAGCTGTTTGGTCGAACCACGAAGCTCGTAGGGGAAAGACAGACCAATACCAGTTTTCATTCTTCTGCCCCTTGGCTCTGACCTACTTAAATCCTGCCCCTGGACAATCAACACAGATTCGATCGTAGCCAATCGGCTTCATAAAGCTCAATCAATTAGCATCTCTACAACAACTACGAAAGGGCCCTTGTCGCTCTTCTCTCCCAGAAAGAAACGCTCTCCGACAGACATCGACTCGCTCTTCACAAATTCCGACAGCGTCTGTTCATGCTTGGACGAAAAGTTAAGTCCAAAGTCCACTCCCTCATCAGTTCTTTCTAGAGTTTTTTTGCTAGAACCTTTCCCTCCAAATTCGATAAATCGCTCAGCATAAATATCAGCGAGTAGAACACTGCCTGCAGTGGCTATATTTCGAATGTCTCGCATTGTCTTCCTAACCTCTGCCTGCGACAAATACAGGGTAACCCCTTCCCATAGAAAGAGTGTTTTCTTACTTTTATCAAAACCAGACTCGATCAATTTATCAATTGCATTCTCATTAGCAAAATCGACACTCACGAAAGTCACATGCTCAAAGACTATGTCCGAAGATTTCAAAGTGGCTAGCTTATGTGCTTGCACACTTGGCTGGTCAAGTTCGAAGAACGCAACGTTGTTTCTCCGCAATTTTTCATAGGCTCTCATGTCATAACCAGCGCCCATGACCACCAACTGATCCACCTGTTCCATTGCTCGCTCGATAACACGGTCGAAATACAGCGTTCTCGCTACAATGAGATCAACAATAGACTCTGAACCGAGTTCCGGCACGCGCGGATATACAGCAACCCGTCCTGAAATCTTATACTTTACCCACAGCGGAAACAGAGTCAGCCAAAGTCCAAATAGGGACGTATTCGGCAACGCTGCCGCAAGACTTGCCGTTGCCTCATCCTTACGCATACCGAATATATGCATGGTCCATCGACCGTTTATTACTTCTATCGCAGTCATGGAAAGACCAAGTTTTTTGCTGACCACTATTTGTTTATAGCCAACGAGCGATACCCCTAAAATAACAGCAGGAAGAAATAGAATCTGCAATGGAACATAAATGATCCAGCTTAGGATGTTCATATTCATACCTTCTGCTAATTGATGATGAATAATTTTAAACCAAACACCCCGACGTCCAGCGGTAAATGCTCCTCCTGAGCATTGCCGTTTGAGTTAGCGCAAGTTTTGCTTAGCACACTTACCCTCAGCAGAGCCTTTGGAGATACCTGCGCCTTTTCGTCTGGCAAAGCTCAGTGCCACATCAGCTGATCTTAAAACCGCTATAGCCATGCTTTGCAACGCTTTCACACTTCTCTACATACGAGGGGTAACCTAAATAGGGCATAAAAATTCTCGGCTTTCCGGGAATGTTGGCACCGGTATACCAGGAATTGCAGCCACTAGAATATACCGTAGTCTGGGCTATGCCATTGACCAATTCTATCCAAGATTCTTCGGCCGTCACTTCGGCTTCTATTTTCTGCTTCGAGTTATCACGCAGGTAACTGAGGCAACTCGCAATCCATTCCACGTGTTGTTCTATAGCTACAATCATATTAGCAAGCACAGAGGGGCTTCCCGGGCCTGTTATTGTGAATAGGTTTGGAAAACCGCTGATTGTTAATCCTAAGTAGTTCTTTGGCCCACCCTGCCATTTCTCTTTAAGGCTAAGACCGTTGCTGCCGCGTATATCGATGTCTAACAGCGCGCCAGTCATTGCATCGAACCCAGTGGCGAAGATTAA